>CAYWDY010000055.1:0-1840 GCA_964455985.1 uncultured Flavobacteriales bacterium | reverse complement strand
AGTGCCTTACAAATCGCTGAAGCGATTGACAGCGTCGGTGCTTTTTTGGAAACGGAGGAGACGGCTGATACCAATTCGGTGGTTCTATACACGCTTAATAAACATCTGCCCTTTACGCTGCCGATCGTGAAAGAGGTGCTGACCGATGCCAGCTATCCCGAGTCGGAGGTGTCCCTTTACATCACACGTCAAAAGCAGCGGTTGGCCATCGACGATGAGAAAGTCAATGCGGTGGCGCGTCGACGCTTCAATCAGATCCTTTTTGGAGATGATAACCCTTACGGTCATTTTGTCGTGGCGGCAGATTATGACCGGTTGAATCAGGGTGCATTGGCTGACTACCATCGCAAGGCTTACATACCGTCTAATTTGACCGTGATGGTTGCCGGGAAGGTTGTTCCGAACTTGTATGATCTGTTGAATCTTCATTTCGGTTCCGATGCTGGTCGTTCTGACAACCGTATGGCGGAATCTTTCGGATCCATGGCCTCATCTTCTCAGCGGGAGCATTTCTTCAACAAGGATGGTGCGCTTCAGTCCGCCCTACGGGTAGGTCGACGTATCGTCGGCCGGTCGCATGAGGATTATCCGGGACTTACGGTACTGAACACCATTTTGGGTGGATACTTTGGCTCAAGACTTATGTCCAACATACGGGAGGACAAAGGATATACCTATGGCATCGGATCGGCTGTGGTGCCTTTGCAGCGTGACGGCTACTTTTTTATTTCCACAGAAGTAGGGGCCGAGGTGACAAAGCCAGCCTTGGAGGAAATCTACAAAGAAATTGAGATCCTTCATCATGAGCTGGTCGAAGTGGAGGAGTTGTCCATGGTCCGTAATTACCTGAAGGGTACTTTTCTAAAAGGGATTGATGGTCCCTTTGCCTTGATGGACCGTTTCAAGTCCATTTGGTTAAACGGACTGGACTACAGCTATTACGAACGCTATCTGTCCACGTTAAATCAAATCGGACCCACGGAAATACGCGAATTAGCTCGAAAATACCTCAAAAAAGAAGATTTGTTCGAGCTTGTTGTTGGCGTAAAATGATTGCTTCGGGGGGCGCTCCGGACTACCTTTGCACCTTGGTGAAATCCTGCTTTACACGACGTCTGGCAGTCCTACTGCTGCTCCTGATTGCGCCATTCGCACTTCGGGCTCAGGTATTTCATATCCATTGCCTAAGCACGGCGGCTAACGGTTCGGTCACGGTGACCTGGGATCGTTCAAACTTGTCCTCGGCGGATTTCAGGAGTTATTACGTGTATCATTCCACTTCTGCATCAGGTCCCTTTTCGCCTATCGATAGTGTGTTTCTGTACAATGACACGACACAGACCCATGTTGGTGCCAATGCCGCGGTCAATCCGGCATGGTATGTCATCGGCTACCAGTCCCAGTCGGGGGCACCAGAAATTTATTCGGATACTGTTCGGGCCATCCAGCTTACCGTACTGAATCCCGGAAGCGGTTTTGCCAATCTCGCGTGGAATGTTTTGCATACGCCTCCATTGCCCACCAGTTCTGAAGATTATGTCATCTACCGTGAATACCCGCGTGGCATTTTTACGCCGATTGATACCGTGGATGCATTGACGTCCCCGAATCCGATGACCTTCAGTGATCTCATCTCCATCTGCAACGATTCCATCAATTATCGGATAGAGGTGCAGGATTTCAGCGGTTGTCGATCTATCTCCAACCTCGATGGAGATCTCTTTAGGGATTTACAACCGCCCTCACTGCCGGATTTAGATTCCGTGAGTGTGGATGCTTCGGGTAATGCAGTTCTTGGCTGGTCCGTCAACTCATCACCGGACACCCGGGCCTATGTCGT
>CAYWDY010000054.1:2360-11909 GCA_964455985.1 uncultured Flavobacteriales bacterium | reverse complement strand
AAAGTAGGAAAAACAATGGTTGGAGGCAAGTTTTTTAGTCTTGGTCCGGCCTGCCGGAAGCCTGAAAACGAGGAATTTGAGTCGTAAACGAAATTATCTTGGTGGCTACCACGAAATCATTTCTTTGGAATGGGTGATTATTCCTACCTTTGCCGCCCTACCAATAGTGCGTTGCCCGGGTGGCGGAATTGGTAGACGCGCTGGTCTCAAACACCAGTGAGCTAACACTCATGTCGGTTCGATCCCGACCCCGGGTACGAATTTTTTCCCTCCAATACCTTCTGAAAAACAGGAGTTTGTTGGAGGGTTTTTTATTATAAGAGAATGAGAGCGAGAAATGAGAGGGAGAAATGAGAGCGAGAAATGAGAGGGAGAAATGAGAGCGAGAAATGGGAGCGAGAAGCTCATTCTCATTTCTCATTCTGATTTTCAGTATTGATACCGTTGCTTAAATTTTCCTCAAATTTTTGATCATTGTAAACAGCATCCTCGAAATCTCGTCGGCTGTTTGAGTCATAGCCAGATATTCAGTCTCTTCTACTTGATGCTGTTGGTGCATCAAATCGAGCAAGGCAACACATTCGAAAAGTGAACTTCGTGAAATCATGAAGAACCGGCTACGGTCTTGAGGTGATTTTCGCCCCGATCCCTCAGCCAAGTTTAACAGTATACTTATCCCGGCTCGTCCCAATTGGTCTTTAACGTAATTAGGTGCTCTCTTCTCAGCGATCAATTTACTGCATTGCCGATTAAATTCACTCGCTTTTTGATATACTGTCAAGCGTTGAAAATCGAATCGTTGATTATTTTCCATCGTCCTACAAAGTAAAGGCAAGATGGTGATGAAAGGGTTCGCATTCGAGAAGGGAAATGCAGGAGACTCAATATATAGAGAATGAGAGCGAGAAATGAGAACTGGGAGCGAGAAAAGAGAATGAGAGCTAGAAAGGAGAACTGAGAGGGAGAAAAGAGGATTAGAGCCAGAAAGGAGAATAAGGGCTAGGAGTTCTTTCTCATTTCTCATTTCTCTCTCTCTTTTCCCTCTCCTTTCAATTCAACTGCTTCTGTCTCATTCCTGCTATTTTCATCACCGCCAACGCCGGCATATTGAATCCGTAAATAACTTTCATCACTTCCGGGAATACCATATCGACTCGACTAAACAGCTCGTGAAGAATCTTTTCCCTTTCCTCTTCTGTCGACCGTTTGATGATTTCGCCATCGACACGCGTATGCAGCCATAATGTTCCGTGATTCCTTTCCAGTTCCAACGGGGAATGACCGTTTATCTCATTGTATTCATCCATAAGTTCCTGGATCTGGTGGAAACGGTTGTCCGGAATCACCGTGGGAAAGAAAACACGCGCTGTGAATTCCTCTGTCGCTTTTTCCGTACGGACCACCAAACCGACCGTGCAGGTTCGAAGCGTCAGGTGTAAAAAATGACGGTATTCTTCGGGCGTGGATTTGTCTTGGGCATCCAGGTTGCTGGACGACCACCATCGCCGTAACCAGTCTGACGGTTGTTTTGAGGTGCCTCGTTGATCTGGTAACGGAGATTTGGCTTTTATGAAGTTTGGCCACATTTTATGAAGCAATATGCCGACAGCAACGGCGACTAGGAAATACATAGCGATAGATTTTTACAGAGTTTGATCAGAAAGGATTGGACGTAAAGGTCAACTCGCGAGCGTTGGTTTTCATGGCCACCGGGGTGCGGATGCACGGGCTCACCTCGAACGACAGGACCTTTTCTCCGTCGACAATGAAACGCAGTGAAAAATAGTCGCGGGTTACATCCGTCACAAAAACATAACCCGGATGCCGGCTCATTCGACAGCCCTCGTTCTTGCTGCATTTCCCGGCATATACGAGGAGATATCGATTTCCTTGCGCTGCGCATGCTTGGAAAACACGGTGAATCTGATCAAGAAATTCTTCGGTCGTGACATCGTTGCACCAAGGGATACCTTCTAGTGCGGATTGGATGATTTCTACATTCATAGTGCATAAGGCACCTATGATTCGGTCAAGCTGACGCTCGGATTTCATCAGCGCCTCGGCTTTATGCTCGAGGGAAAGGAGTTCGTGGTGTTGTAACATTATGGTTTGGTTTAGGGGTTCATAATTCATTGGGTTCCGCTACTTCGATGTGGAAATAGTTGGCGCCGTCTTCTGTTTTTACTTGATAGGCAATCACGCGTACCATGAAGCGTTCCAAGTTGTACCAGTAGGCATCACCATCTTCGTCTTCGAAGGGTGTCCAAGTCTTGTCGAGAAGCTCGATAAAATCATTTCGTGCGCTCTCCTCCGTGAAACTCAGGTATTGCTTGAAGCATTCCTTCTTGCGGTTGAAGAAATAGGCCTGCTTAACTCCTCCCAGCTGGTTCACATACATCACCACACCCTTCGATTTCATTTTCTTGCCTTTTGGGGTATGGTTCTGTACATAGCGGTAATCATGACCGATTCCGAATTGAGCTGAGGCGTCTTGGATACTGAAAATCAATCCGAGCAGTAGAGGAGTAACGATGTTTTTTAATGACATGGCAATACAAGTTCACGACCTTGATGGGTCTGTTTTTAAAAGAATGGGAAGGGTACTGGTTACCGCGTGCTGCTCAACAAGGACGAATCAACAAAGCTGTATAACGACCTCTTTGAAGAACAAGCGGGCGGTAAAAGTAAACTGGACAATAGGCGTTGCGACAAAACACGGGATGAAAAGTTATTCACCTGCCCGCTTCGGGCGAAAAACTGTCGTGTTTAAAACTTGTCTTGCACCGTGGTCAGATTGGATTGACTTATGGCCGACCGGCACTTGACTTTCTTGCCGATTATTTACATGCGAAAGGCTTTAGGAGGTGTAAATCGTCCTGTTTGCGCTCACCCGCACTCACCCTTACTTTTTTGTACATTAGGGCCACCAATCACGAAAGTATGTATCACTATTCCCGTTTGGCTGCGGCGGTTGTTGGAATCCTCCTGCTCGCTGCTGGCTGCTCAGCTCCCCAACCTCCCAAAGCCCTTCCCCCCGAAGTCCAGACTGTCGAAGCCACCGCCCGTACCCTCCCTGAATACTCGGAATATATCGGACAGACCTACGGCAAATCGGATATCGATATCATCCCCCGCGTCGAAGGTTGGGTCACTGGAATCCATTTCAAAGAAGGTAGTACCGTTACTCAAGGCCAGCTGCTCTATACCATCGATGATACCCAGCTCAAGAACCAGGAAGAAGCGGCTTCGTCGCAGCTTGCTGAGCAGGAAGTGATGCTGGTGAAAGCCAAGGCCGACCTGGACCGCGTCGAGCCGCTGGCAGCCATGAACGCACTCAGCCGCCGCGATCTCGATGCCGCCCGTGCCGCCTATCAAGCCCAACTGAAAAGCGTAGAAGCGGCAAAAGCGTTCTACCGAAACGCCCAGGTCCAGACTTCCTATACCCGGATCACCGCCCCGATTTCAGGTGTAATAGGTATCTCTTCCGTGTTGGTGGGCGACTTGGTATCCCGCACTTCCCGTCCAATCAATACGATTTCTTCAACCGGAGAAATCCGCATCCGTTTCTCCATCCCGGAAACGGATTTCCTCAAATTCCAACAAGCCATCAAGGCCGGAACCATGAAGTCAAATCCTGAAGTGGATGTCATGCTCAGCGACGGATCACTCTTCCCTGAAAAAGCATATATCGATTTCACCGACCGAAACGTCGATCCGCGCACCGGATCGCTGCTCGTTCAAGCCGTGGTGACCAATACCGGTCAGGAGAAACTGCGTCCGGGACAATATGTCAAAGTAAGAGCCGCCGCCACGGAATTGGAGAATGCCGTCATCGTCCCTCAGCAGGCGGTCAATCAGTTGCAGACGATCTTCCAGGTCTTCGTCATCGACACGGGGGATACCTTGCGTCCACGCCCGGTGAAGACCGGACCGCGCATCGGTTCCAATTGGGTGATCACCGAAGGACTGAAGGCGGGAGAACGTGTAGCCGTTGTAGGCAACATGATCGTAAAGCCGAACAGCATGGTGAAGCCCGTCCCGATGACCTGGTCCTACGATTCCACTTTAGTCCAATAATTCAGACACGGCACTCATGAGCGAGTTTTTCATACGGCGACCGATATTCGCCATCGTCATTTCCATCCTGACCGTCATCCTCGGGTTGATCGTACTGATGGGAATTCCTGTTTCCCAGTACCCCGACATTACCCCTCCGATGGTGCAGATTACCTCGGCCTATTCGGGTGCGAATGCGGTGAACGTTGAACAAGCGGTATCGACCCCGATCGAACAGCAGGTCAATGGGGTAGAGCAGATGCTTTACATGCACACCGTCAACGCCGGTGATGGAACATCCAACATCCAGGTCTCCTTCGAAGTAGGCACTGACCTTGACAAGGCCAACATGCTTACCCAGAACAAAGTATCGCAGGCCAATCCGTTCCTTCCGCCTGAAGTACTTAACATGGGTGTCACGGTCAAGAAGTCGTTGACCTTCCCGCTGTTGCTGGTGTCTATCTATTCTCCGAATAAGAGTTACGACAAAGACTTTCTGGTCAACTACGCGTATATCAATGCGGTCGATGAACTCAAGCGTACGCCTGGTGTCGGCGACGTGAACATTCTCGGCGGTACTCAGTACGGTATGCGTATTTGGCTGAAACCGGATCGCCTCGCTTCGTATGGACTTACGGTTCAGGAAGTAATGGCTGCGGTGAAATCGCAGAATGCCATCCAGCCCGGCGGCTCCATCGGCGGAGAACCCTCACTGCCCGGAACGCAACAGACCTACGCGGCCCAGCTGCAGTCGCGTTTGGTTACGGACGAACAGTTTGGCGAGATCATTATCAAGAGCAACGATAACGGCGCCATTGTCCGACTCAAGGATGTCGCCCGCATCGAATTGGGAACGGAAAGCTATCTGTCCAGCAGCCGCCTAAACGGAAATCCGGCCGCGGTCATCGCCATCTACCAGATTCCAGGATCCAACGGATTGGCGGTAGCTGAAGCCGTCCGACAAAAAATGCAAGTGATGCAGGAATCTTTCCCTGCCGATATGGACATCACGTATCCGCTGGACACCACGTTGGCCGTAGAAGCAGGGATCGAAGAGATCCTGCACACACTCTTCGAAGCTGTACTGCTCGTCATTCTTGTGGTCTTCTTGTTCCTACAGGATTGGCGTGCCACGCTGATTCCGCTTTTGACTGTTCCGGTTTCTTTGATTGGCACCTTCATCGTATTCCCGTTACTCGGATTTTCAGTCAACGTACTTTCCTTGCTGGGAATGGTATTGGCTATCGGGTTGGTGGTGGACGACGCAATCGTCGTGGTAGAAGCGGTGATGCACCATTTGCAACACGGACTATCGCCTAAAGAAGCGACACGAAAGGCGATGAAAGAAGTCGGCGGCCCTGTCGTCGCCATCGCCATCATCCTGGCGGCGGTATTCATTCCGGTGGCATTGACAGGTGGTATTACCGGTCGCCTGTATCAGCAGTTCGCCATCACCATCGCTATCTCGGTGTTGCTCTCCGCATTCAACGCGTTGACGTTGAGTCCTGCTTTGGCTTCTTTGATCTTGAGACCCACCAAGCCGGGAAAAGGAATTTTCAGTCGATTCTTCGGTGCCTTCAACCGCTTCTTCGATCGGTTGACCGAACGGTATGGACGCTTGGCAGGATTCTTCACGCGCAAGCTCGTGGTGATGCTGATCCTGTGGGGCGGCATCGTTCTGTTGGCGGTGCAACTTGGTGAAAAAGTTCCGGGCGGATTCGTTCCCGAAGAGGACCAGGGTTATTTCCTGTGCGCGGTCCAGCTGCCCGATGCGGCATCGCTGGCACGGACCGATCAAGTCGCAGCCAAAGTCGAAAAATTGCTCGCCTCGATTCCAGAAGTGCAATCGTACACCGTAGTCAACGGTTTCGGTATCCTGACTTCCTCGTATGCTACCAACACGGCTACGGTTTTCGTTTCGTTGAAACCATGGGATGAGCGGGAGAAGACGGCTGCTATGATCATCAAGAAGGCGAATCACCTGTTCATGAAGAACATCACCGAAGCGACCGTGGTAGCTGTTGGTCCTCCTCCGATTCCGGGACTTGGATCATCCGGTGGATTCACCATGGAGCTGCAGGACCGCGGAGGAAATTCACCGACCTACCTCGCTCAACAGACGCAGCGTTTCGTAGCCGCCGCTTCCAAGCGACCGGAGATCGGTAAAGTATATTCGCTCTACCGCGCTAACGTGCCGCAGAAATCCATTCAGGTCGATCTCGAGAAAGTCGAAAAGCTCGGTGTAAATATCTCCGATGTGAATTCTACAATCGGCGTGTTGTTGGGCGGGGCATCCATCAATAACCTCAACCAGTTCGGTCGTCAGTATAAAACGTACGTGATGGCTGACGCCGATTATCGCATGCGTCCTGAGGACCTGAACCAGTTTTTTGTCCGGGACAATTCGGGCAACATGGTACCTGTGGGAACATTGGTGTCTGTGAAGGATACGTCCGGCCCGACGTATACGAATCACCACAACATATTCCGCGCTGCTGAAATCAACGGAGAACCTGCCGACGGATACACATCAGCGCAAGCGCTGGATGCGTTGGAAGAAGTCGCCAAGGAGACATTGCCCGGCGATATGTCGTACCAGTGGTCCAACATTTCGTACCAGGAAAAATCTTCTGCCGGGAAAGCCGGAACGGTATTCCTGATGGCGTTGGTGTTCGTGTTCCTGATTCTCGCCGCCCAGTATGAAAGCTGGAGCCTTCCATTCAGTGTACTGCTTGGAACACCGTGGGCGGTCATGGGCGCTTTCCTGGGCTTATACCTATCGCGTTTCTTCTCCGAGTCCTACGTTAACAACGTCTTCGCACAAATCGGTTTGGTCATGCTGATCGGATTGAACGCCAAGAATGCCATTCTTATCGTCGAGTTCGCCAAGATGAAACGCGAAGAAGGTGTACCCGCCTTGCAAGCCGCACTGGAAGGCGCCAAACTTCGCCTTCGTCCCATCCTCATGACATCGTTGGCGTTCATCTTGGGCGTATTGCCGTTGGTACGTGCATCCGGTGCCGGTGCTGAATCCAGAAAGGTGATGGGCATGGCCGTATTCAGCGGGATGA
Organism: uncultured Flavobacteriales bacterium; assembly: GCA_964455985.1. Lineage (GTDB taxonomy): Bacteria > Bacteroidota > Bacteroidia > AKYH767-A > 2013-40CM-41-45 > Pollutiaquabacter. The sequence goes on along the minus strand of CAYWDY010000054.1, from coordinate 4,782 downwards.
TCGTAGCCACCTTGGTCGGACTGATCCTTGTGCCCTCTATGTATGTATTGATCGAACGTTTCGGCGGATCGAAAAAGAAATCAGGCGAAGATGGACAGCCATCGGAACCTTCTACCCATTGATTCCTTATGAAAAAAATCGCTGCCCTTTTATCCGGAGTGTTGTGGATGTCATCGTGCATGGTCGGACCCAAGTATTCCCGTCCGGCGATGCCTGCACCGTCCACCTACCACGAAGCCAACATTTCCATTACGGCTAAGGATTCGGTTGCTACGCTCAAGTGGTTTGACCTGTTCAAGGATCCGGTGCTTCGCTCACTGATCGACAGCACCCTGAGTCGCAACTATGACTTGAAGATCGCCGTCGCACGATTGGATCAGGCAACGGAAGTTTACGGGATCGCCAAGGCCCAATTGCTTCCGTCCCTGAGCTATTCGGCGTCTGCCAATGAGACTTTCGTGTCCTCTGGCACCAGTACTGTTTTCAATCTGGGCGCTGGTTTATCCTGGGAGCTTGACTTGTGGGGGAAAATTCGTCATGCCAAGCGGGCGGCTATGGACGAACTGCTCGCTTCCACCGAAGGTAAAAAAGCGGTGCAGAGTGCCTTGGTTTCCGCCATGGCTACAGCCTATTTCGAATTGAGGGATTACGACAATCGGTTGAAGATTTCGGAAGAGACCCGTGACATTCGCCAGAAAGCGTATGAGCTACAACTGGAGCGTTTCAACCAAGGATACATTTCAGAATGGGATGTGCTTCAGGCCAAGCAATTGCTCGAAGATGCTGCCGCTTCCGTAGCCGCTTGCAAACGCGGACGTTCGCTGACAGAACACTTCATCAGTACGTTATTGGCCCAGCCTGCCAATTCGGTGTCACGCGGCTTGGAAAATTCAGCACAACCTCTGCCTCCAGCCATTCCTGCCGGAATGCCTTCCACCTTGCTGGAGCAACGCCCCGATGTAAAGCAGGCAGAGTACACCTATATGCGTGAAGTGGAACGTATCGGAATCGCACAAGCAGCGCGCTTTCCTACGCTGAGTTTGTCCGGTGCTGCCGGTTTCAGCAATACCTCCCTTTCCTCGCTGCTCGGTTCTGACGCTTTCGCGTCCTCGCTGTCGCAGGGATTGTTAGGACCTATTTTTGCCTTCGGGCAAAACAAACGGCGTGTCACCGCACAGCAAAAAGTCGCGGAAATCGCTGCGCTGTCTTACCAACGGACGTATATCCAGTCCATCAACGAAGTGGAAGATGCCTTGACGTCGATCGAGACGTTGACCGAGGAGCTGGCGGCCCGCAACCGACAGCTCGATGCCGCACAGAAAGTCGTGGTCTTGAGTCAGGCTCGTTACGACAACGGCATGACGTCCTACCTCGAACTCTTGGATGCACAGCGCACGTTGTTTGATACGCAGTTAGTCATTTCGTCGGTGCAGCAACAGCAGCTGTCCGCTTATGTGGACTTGTATCGTGCTCTCGGCGGAGGCTGGTAATCAATCGGATAGCGACTCAGTGGAGTCGTAATGCCGTTTTTTGAATACCGAAATTGACCGTACCTTTGCGTCGCTGTAAAACCGGCTGCGCGGATACCCCGATTACCATGTTACTCACCCTCCTTAAAGCGAAGATCCATAACGCCATCGTCACCGAGGCCAACATCGATTACATCGGCAGTATCACTATCGATGAGGATCTGATGGATGCCTCTGGCATTTTGGAAGGAGAACAAGTACACGTGATCAACTACCGGAATGGCGAACGGCTGATCACGTATGTCATCACCGGTCCCCGGGGAAGCGGTGTCATTTGCATGAACGGTCCTGCGGCGCTCAAGATCGGTAAGGGAGACAAAGTGATTGTCTTGGCCTACGCCATGCTCACTGAGCAGGAAGCCCGGGAGTTCAAACCGAAAGTGGTTTTCCCGAATGCCGATAACCGATTGGTCTGATCGGAACGACTTCGGATTACAGGATTTTATTTTTCGATGCGCAGCACCCACACGTGTTGACTGGCTATTTCCGATTTTCCCGGCAATCGGACACGAATTTTTCCGTCTTCGGATTTCCAAGGACATGCAGCCATACTACCCAACATGGAAATACGCAGCGTACTGGAATACGGGATGGAGGAGAACAGAACATCTTTCGCATCGGTATTGAACAGGAAAGCATACGTGACTCGTCCGTCTTTGCTCCGGGTGAAACGGATGTCATCACCTTCGCGGAAGCGTTCACAAGGACGGGTTGCATAGATCGCTTCCTGGTTCACGATCATCCAGTTGGACAGGCCTTCGAGCCGATCATACGCCTCAGGAGCAAATTCTCCGGTGGGTGACGGACCGATATTCAACAGCAGATTTCCACCCTTGCTGACTACATCGACGAGCGTCTTGATCAGTTTTTCGGTAGGCTTGTAGGTGTCCGTG
>CAYWDY010000054.1:0-2350 GCA_964455985.1 uncultured Flavobacteriales bacterium | reverse complement strand
CTGTTAGCCATGGTCATGCAGGTTTCCCACGGGTAAGGGAGTATGCTGTCCGGAATCTGTTGCTCCGGAGTCAGGTAATTCTGGTAGGGTCCTGGAACGTCGCGGTCCACGATGATGATCTCGCGCTGAAGTGCTCGCGCTTCGTGAGCCAGTCCGGAAATATCGATATCCTGACTTTGCGGATTTCGCGCCCAGCGACTTCCTTCGTAAATCTCCGTCAACGTTTCTTCGATGTCTGCATCGCTTTTCTTTCTTACCCAACCACCGTCCAACCAGAGCAAGTCTACTTTGCCGTAATCGGACAACAACTCTTTGATCTGACCGTGGGTATAGGAAACAAACTTCTGCCACTGTTCCGGATACTTGGCGATGGAATAGTTGGCGTTTCGGTCGACAGGCGGAAATTTCTTCCACCAATAGTAATCCGAATGCCAGTCGGGTTTTGAGAAATAAGCGCCAACCCAGAAGCCTCGTTCGCGAAAAGATCGGAAAATTTCTCGCGTCACATCCCTGCGTGGATCTGTCGAGAAGGGGCAATCGGGTGCGGTAATCTTGTAGTCCGAAAGTTTGGTGTCCCACATGCAAAAACCATCGTGATGTTTCGTGGTGAACACGACATATCGCATGCCTGCTTGCTTGGCGGCATCCGCCCAGCGACCCGGATCAAATGCAGTCGGGTTGAATGTGGTTGGAAGCTCCTCGTATTTTTTGCGGTAGGCAGCATAATCGTCGCCGAATTCTTTCTTGCGTGCGCCGGTGGCCCAGCTAAGGTCTTCCGGACAAATGCTCCAGCTCTCCACGATGTTCCATTGGCTGTAAGCGCCCCAGTGCATAAGCAGTCCGAACTTCAGGTCTTTCCATTCTTCGAGTCGTCGCTGGATGACCGTGTCTGGATCGGCAAAATAGGTACGAGGTTGTTCTCCCGCCGAATACAACCAAGTCAACAGAAAGAAGGCAGTGAGGAAGGAGCGTAGTGAAGTCATGATGGATGGGGAATGGTTCAGAATCCGGTGACCAGCTTCATATCCCGCTGAAGCCAGTTGTCTTTTGGGTAATGCAGATTAGGGTCGATGGTGTGTATCGCGTAAGCCTGCCGAGACTTTCCGCTGGTGTTCGGGTGACTGAAATGCGGCAGTAGTCCGTGAAGTACGATGCATGTTCCTTGCCGTACATCCAACGGTATCATGCCTTCGGTAGTAATAGGCTCCTGGGATAAGGATAGCATTTCGGTGCCGCCTTCGGATTTTCTACGGAACCGCTCGCGCAACGGAGTGCGGTGACCACCCGGTTTAGCCCACATGCACCCGTTCTCCACCGTAGCATCTTCGAGGGCAAACCAAAATCCTACGCAAGAATCAGGTTCCGTGTAGAGAAAGGAAGAGTCCTGATGAATATCAACGACTCCGCCGATTCGGGCGTGTTTAAGGATCAGCATGCTTTGGATGATCACATGGTGATCCAATCCCAGTTCAGCGGCCAGTGCTCTTAGTTGCGGAGAGCGGGAAAAAGCCCGGAAGACCGGATCCAGGTCGTGTAAGGCATGACCGATCTTGTTCAGTGAGCGGAAGATATCTTGCTTCAGATTTCCTTGACTGTCGAACGCATCTTTCTCGAAGAAATAGCGGATGCAGTCGCCGGAATCCAGAAAATACTCGTCTGTGGTGCGCGATTGCTCGCTGGTCTGGAAGACGGATGGATGTCCCGTATAGTCGAAGGATTCGGCTAGTGCCCTGCCTTGTTCCATCAGTGCAACGCAATCGGCGGCCGGGTAAAAGTCCTCTAATACGAGGAAGCCGTCGGCTTCAAACTTTTCTCTCATCGCATTCATAGGGGAAAATTACTCCCTAAAATCCGCTTTACCAATAGGTGTGCTTGTTGCAGTTCGCTCTCATCCGAATAAAAAAAGGCCGGCTTGATGGGCCGACCTTTCGTTGAATACTATGGATTGGATCAATGAGACACCCACATCTTACGGCTCGTGTTCACACCGTCTCCAACGACTTGGTAGAAGTAGATTCCGGACGAATAACTACGTACATCCACTTCTATAGTGTATGGTGTGTTAGCCAGGAAATCCTGCTCGGGCAATGCTTCCACCAATCGACCGTCGACATCATAGATGTTCAGGGACAGTCGCATGTCTTTGGCGGCCTGCAAGGTGATGAAGGTGGACGTGGAGGCCGGGTTCGGATAATTCTGCTCCAGGCCGACCATGCCGTTCATGTCCACCTCAAGCTGACGCGCATTCAGGTTCCCACAGCGTGCCACTAGATTACCGCGTGCGATTTTCTGCTCGACAGCTGCTGTGCCGCTCCAGCGGCTGGTGAAGTAGATTGAATTACCGGAATAA
>CAYWDY010000053.1:5863-11921 GCA_964455985.1 uncultured Flavobacteriales bacterium | reverse complement strand
CGCTTCACCACCTCCTCCGGAGCGGGAACCGCTCATTCTTTCATGCCTGGCGATGAAGTGACCGTCAACGTATCGGGACAAGAGCTTTCAGAATACAACGGACTGCTTCAAGTCAATAAAGTACCTCTCGGGAATGCCGTTAAAGTCGGCACCGGAACGGTTACTCCTCGCGTTACTACGATTGCAGATGCTATCGCCAATTTCGATGCGTGGGAGTCTACCCTGGTTACCTACCAAGGGGTGACCATCACCGGTGGAACCACGCCTGGCCAATATTCCGGCAGCACGACGCTATCGGATGCCACAGGCAACATGATCATGTACACACGCAGTGCAGCCACATTCTCCGGAAACACCTACCCGACCGGTGCCGTGAATGTCACGGGTGTCCTTTCCGAATACTCCACATCCAGCGCAGGATTCACACCTCAATTGGTGATCCGCAATCCCACGGATGTTCAATAAGTAAAATTGATTTTGATAAAAAACCGCCTCCGAAAAGAGGCGGTTTTGTCATGCCATCAGGAAGCTACACACCGTCTGGAAAAAATCAGCGGGCTGATCGGCATGCACCCAATGACCGGCGCCTGGAATAGAACAAAACGTAGCTTGGGGAAGATCGATACGAATAGCAGCTATATCCTCTTCCGAAACATAAGTAGACTGTTCGCCGTGAACGAATAAGGAGGGAAGACCTGCTCCCTTCAAAGGAACTGGACCACTGATCTCATCCATATGCTTGGCAATGGCGGTTACGTTGAACCGCCAGGCTAACTGCTGCGGTTCGATCCAATACAGGCTCTTCAATAGAAACTGCACCGTCACCTCATCTTGCAAGCGATCCCGTAGCATCTCTTCCACTGCTTTCCGCGATGATACAACGTTCAGATCGATGGTTGTCAAAGCCTCTAACACGGCGCTGAAATGCGGTGGATACGCGCGTGGCGCGATGTCAACCACCACCATGGAAGAAGCTACGCCCAGAAACCGGACCGCGTGCATCATCACCGTCTTCCCCCCCATCGAGTGGCCCAACAGGATCGGCTTGTGCAACTGATGATCGACGATGAACTCCTGAAGGTCCTGTGAAAGCAAGACATAATCCATATCGTTGCTGTGCGGAGACCTCCCGTGATTGCGCTGGTCGATCAGGAAAACACGAAAACCCTCAGCGGCGAATGCCTGTCCGAGGGTAGACCAATTATCTCCCGAACCGAACAGGCCATGTAGGATCAGCAACGGACGTCCTTCTCCGTAGGATTTGAAATGGAGTTTCATCACGAACGGCGCAATTCACGCAAATACATCTGCACGGTGTTGTGCAGTCCGAAGTACAACGCATCGGCAATAAGAGCGTGTCCGATGCTGACCTCCGCCAAACCTTCTATCGATTGGGCGAAGTAGGCCAGGTTGTTCAGGTTGAGATCATGTCCGGCGTTGATGCCGAGTCCCAAAGCACGCGCGGCTTGGGCGGCCTGTACATACGGGGCCACAGCGCGTGATCTGTCTGTTTCATACGTGGAAGCATAGCTCTCCGTATATAACTCAATCCGATCCACGCCGGTGCGGGCGGCGAATTCGATACGCCGTTCATCCGGATCGATGAATATCGACGTACGTATTCCCCATGACCGTATCTCTGCTACTGTATCCCGTAGGAAATCCTGATGACGAACGGTGTCCCAGCCTGCATTGGAGGTAAGGACATCAGGCGGATCAGGAACGAGGGTCGCTTGCTCCGGTCGGATATCATGCAACAATTGCAAGAAATCTCGTGAGGGATATCCTTCGATATTGAATTCGGTGTGAACGACCGCTTTTAGGTCGAACACATCGGACCGGCGGATATGCCGCTCGTCGGGACGCGGATGAATGGTTATCCCCTCGGCACCAAAACGTTGTATATCGACCGCTGCCCGAGTGACATCAGGAATCTGTCCACCTCGTGCGTTGCGCAGCGTGGCGATCTTATTGATGTTTACACTCAGTCGGGTCATGGCGTAATGGCGACCACAAAATTCCGCCATAAGTACCAACAAAACAAATGGAATGAGTGTTTAGAGGATAACCCTTAGGATAGAAGGCTGTCAGGTGAACGCCCATTTTTACCATCGCGGCGGCAATTTATCCGTACTTTTACAATCGGAAACTGCCTGACATGAATGCGTTCGACCTGATCAACGACGGAATACCTCCACTGAAACTGAGCGATACCGGCCTCAAAGGCCTGCACTGGATGGAAGAGTTCAAGGTGGAGCACCTTCCGATAGTCGACGGCAGTAAATACGTCGGCATGATTTCGGAAGAAGACGTGCTTCGTTTGTCGGCCATGGATCAAACCATGGAGACCCAAAAACTCTCCCTGATCCATCCTTGTGTACGCAAGAACCAACCGGTCTTCGAAGTAGTCAAACTGTTGGCCAAGGAACAACTTTCCTTGATACCGGTATTGGATGAATCCGATCGCTACCTCGGACTCATCACCTTGTCAGACGTGATGAAACATTACGCCGAAAGCGGCATCTTCGATGATGCCAACGGAGTGATTGTTTTAGAAATGAGTCCTCAACAATACTCGTTGGCTGAAATCGCCCGGTTGGTCGAATCCGAAGACGCACGCATCATGGGCTCGTACGTCACGCCCAATGCGGCTCAGGAGACAGTGGATGTGACGCTGAAGATCAACCAGCAGGAATTAAGCAGGATCCTCGCCTCACTTACCCGTCACGGCTACTACGTCAAAGAACATTATCAGCAAAATCAATTCATGGACGACCTCAAGTCGCGGTATGACACGCTGATGAACTACTTGGGAATCTGATTCGTTCCCGTTCATAAAAAAGAGCCCGGAGGATATCCGGGCTCTTTCTCATTCAGTTCCCGTGTATCAGTGGATACCAACACCTTTTACCTTGGTGATTTTACGATCGGGGCGGAAATCGAGTGCATCACCTGTTGTGCTGATGACATCGCCGCCTGCATCTTGGACATAGCACTTGTCGGTCTTCTCACAACCCGTCAGTGCATAGTTGCCATGACCGGTGAACTTGCCGGCATCAGGACGGTAGTCGGTGGTTACAGCACCCAAGTCGAAAATGCGGCTGTTCGTCTTGATCGCAGGGCGAATGCGCTCGGCCATGTTGCTGCCGTCATCCTCTGCGCGTACATCAGATCCACGACCCAAGAGGATGTTTTTAGGCGTGACACTCAGACGGGCCTGCGCTTCACCCGTTTCAAGAACGGCTTCATCGGTGATCGGTGTCATCAGGGCAGGACGGATGTCTTCTTCTTTGGTGCATGCCGTCAAGCAGGTGCCAAGGATGGCCGTGAAGGCAACAGCTTTGGCGAGGCGGAGGTGGAGATTGTTTTTCATGGCTTTTTGGTTTTAGTGGTTTTGTTTTTATTTGGGTGATTTTGTTTCGTTGAATCTGTAACAATGATACTCCTTCGCCCCCCTGAGCGTCCATCCGAATTGACCCCGCGGCGGCAAAAGGAGGACAGTCGGCGGAAACGGCCGGATAAAAGAAAACGCGGCGGTTTGAACCTATGCCCTGATTTGACGTATCCTGTGCACTTCACCTTAACCGGGTCAGCCATCAAACCCCTAAAAACCGTCCTTTCCCTGATTGTGGGGTGTATTTACCTCACTTTATCAGTTTTTCAGGCCCAGGCGGAGGCCCTGGAGACCGATACGGGTCAGGTAGTAGTGAGACAGATTACCGTAATCGGCAACCAGAAGACCCGGGAGTACATTATCCTGCGTGAACTCACCTTCACGGTTGGCGATACGCTGCCCACGGATCGCCTGACAGCGATCTTTACCCGTAACGAAGACAATCTGTTCAACACGCATTTATTCAACTCTACCGAGATTCGTTCCTTGCGTGACGGCCAGGATATCCGTGTGTTTATCATGCTGAAGGAACGTTGGTACATTTTCCCCATTCCGATCGTAGAGGTCGCTGAGCGGAATTTCAATACGTGGTGGCAGACCAAGGATTTCTCGCGGTTGATCTATGGCATGGCTATCGACTGGCGGAACGTGACCGGGCGTAACGATGTATTCACCTCTACTATCCGATTGGGTTATGTGCAAAGACTCAGTTTCAATTACAGTCGACCTTACATTGATAAAGCACGAAAGATCGGACTGACTGTTGGAAGCTATTATTTGAGGAACCGGGAAATTCAGATCATGACAAGGGAAAACGAGCCGGTGTTCTTTAGCAATGATGGTGAATACAACCGAAAAGAATATGGGGGAACACTCGGATTCACCTATCGCCCGGAATTGTATCAGACACACACTTTGGAAGGATATTACCGTCATGCGGCCACCACGGACAGCGCCATTAAGATCAATCCGGATTTCTTCACGCCAGGTGATTCCACCGAACGGTTTTTCTCCTTACGCTATCTCTACAAATCCAATCACCTTGACATTTCTGTTTATCCGTTGAAAGGATATTACTGGGATGCCGAGGTGAATAAGAATGGGTTCCGCCTACTGGGCGACGACATACACATCCTGTCGTTGACGGCCCGGGCCAGAAAATTCTGGGCCTTGGCACCGCGTTGGTTTGCCGCCGCTTCGTTTACGGGTAAAGTCTCCGACAAATCCTTTCAGCCCTACTTCAATACCCGGGCACTCGGATACGGACGCGATATCATCCGGGGGTATGAATACTATGTGCTCGACGGACAACACTTTGGGTTATTCAAGACCGGATTACGTTTCGCCATTTTGCCTCAAAAAGAGGTTCATGCCGGATTTGTTCCATCCTCCAAGTTCAACACCATTCCTTTTTCGCTGTATGCCGGTATCTATTTCGATGCCGGTTACGTATACGACCATCAATTCGAGAAATACAACCCGCTAGTCAACCAGTGGCAGTTCGGGTACGGGGCAGGACTGGACCTGTTCACGTACTACGACGTGGTGCTTCGACTCGAATATTCCTTCAACCGCATGGGCGAATCCGGACTTTTCCTGCACTTCACTTCAGCCATCTGACCTATGAGAATCGCTGTTTACGGCCGACCGGTCAACCTGAACCAGATCCAAGTGGCGGAAACGCTACTCAAGCACCTGCAGCAATTGGGTATCGAGTTGGTCGTTCATTCCAACTACCTCATCTTCCTTCGTCAACATATCCCGGGATTCAAAGATCTTCCCGTATTCTCCACCCATGAAGAAATCCGGGAAGGGGTGGATTTCCTGTTCAGTATAGGCGGAGACGGCACCCTGCTCGATACCGTTTGCCTCGTTAAAGACGCTAAGATCCCCTTGGTCGGCATCAACACGGGCCGCTTGGGTTTCCTTTCCAGCGTATCTCGAGATAATATCGATTTCGCGATCGACAGTATTTTCAAAGGTCACTTCTCGTTGGATGAGCGATCCTTGTTGAGAGTGGATGCCAACAAACCTCTTTTCGAGGGCGAGAATGTGGCTTTAAACGATTTCACGCTTCACAAGAAGGAGTCCAGCTCGATGATCACCATTCACGCGTACCTGAACGGAGATTACTTGAATTCCTATTGGGCGGATGGCATCCTGATTTCCACGCCCACGGGTTCTACCGGCTATTCGCTGAGCTGCGGGGGACCGATTATCGTTCCTCAATCGGAGAGCTTCGTCATCACCCCGATCGCTCCGCACAACCTCAACGTTCGTCCAATCGTCGTAGCCGATAAGAATGTGATTTCTCTGGAAGTAGAGGGACGAAGCCAGCATTTCATGGCGACGTTGGATTCCAGGTCCGTGACCATTGATTCCTCCTATCAACTGGCCATCCGTCGGGAAAACTACAAGATCCGGCTAGTGCGCTTGAGCAATGAAAATTTCCTGACTACCCTTCGAAAAAAGCTGAATTGGGGATTGGATACCCGAAATTGAGGCAAAGGCCCCAAAAGGCCTTTTTTGACGCAAAAAGAGTGTCCAACGTATCCGATAATTACTATATTTGTCGGCCCTCAAACCATGAAGAAGCTGTTTTTCGCCCTGACGGTACTCTCCGTACTGGCACAGTCCTCGGCCTCCGCCCAGCGTTGGAAGCGC
>CAYWDY010000053.1:0-5853 GCA_964455985.1 uncultured Flavobacteriales bacterium | reverse complement strand
GTAGGTATCGGAGCCAGCAATTTTTTGGGCGAACTGGGTGGTGCCAACCAGATCGGCACGAACTACTTCAAAGACTTGGAATGGTCCCAGACCCGCTTAGCGTTGGCGGTCGGTCTTCGCTACAAACTGAGCAATTACTTCGCACTGAACGGACACCTGACCTACGGCCGGGTTTCCGGGGATGACAAGCTCACCACCGAACAGTTCAGAAGTTACCGTAATCTGAATTTCTTCTCCGACATCTATGAGGCGAACATCAACTTCGAAGGCGCCTTCCAGCAAGAACAGATCGGTCACCGTTACCGACTCAGAAAAGTTCGTGGCTCTCTCGGCTATGAAATCTATATGTACGGCTTTGCCGGTATCGGCGTCTTCTATTACGATCCGAAGACCGAGTACAACGGCAGTGTAGTACGCTTGAAGCCTCTCAACACCGAAGGTCAAGGCTACGTTTCCACTCGAAAAGAATACGCCAACTTCGGCGTATGTATTCCCGTGGGAATCGGTTTCAAATACACCATCGACCGCTATTGGGGAGTCGGGCTTGAGCTGGGCATCCGTAAAACATTCACCGATTACATCGACGACGTCAGCACGACCTACTTCGATTTCAGGAACTACCCCGACGCGAATCCGTTGTCCATCCAACTGGCGGACCGTTCCGACCAAAGCAAGCCTTACATCACGGCTCCGGGCCAACAACGGGGTGATCCTCGCGACAAGGACTCCTACATGTTCGGCGTATTCAGCATCAACTACAAACTGACTCGCGGTCGCGGCGGTTTGCCCCGGTTCTGATCCACAATTTACCGTTGCTTCTTTCGTTCTCCAGGTTCCCCATGCGACTTTTCCGGTACGCCCTGATTGCCCTTGTGTCGTTTGCCTTGAACGCTTCGGCGCAATACAACGAGATCGGATTAGTAGTTGGCCCCAGCGGTTACAAGGGTGAATTGCGCGAACACATGATCCAGTCTACCGGAAACAATCTCTCCGGCGGTCTTTTTTTTCGGCATAATTGGAACAGGCATTGGAGCTGGAAGGTAGCCGTCAACTACGGCCGCGTTTCGGGTGATGACAGCTGGTCCGATTACGCCTTTAATCTCGACCGAAACCTGAGTTTTTATTCCAATGTATTCGACATCTCGCCGGTCATCGAATTCAACTTCTTCCCGTACGAGACCGGTAATGCCTATTACCCCTTCACCCCATACCTTTTTACCGGGATTTCCGTTTTTCACTTCAACCCGAAAGCGGATCTGGGTCGATCGACCTACGAACTGCAGCCCTTGACCACCGAAGGACAACGTCCGTACCGCAGATGGCAGCTGGCCGTCCCCATTGGAGGCGGTATCAAATGCACCGTAGGACGACTGGGTATCGGATTGGAATTCGGCGCCCGCCGGACCTACACGGATTACCTGGATGATGTCAGTACCCAATACCCGAACCTTTATCAGCTACTGGCTGACAAAGGAAGCGTGGCGGTGAGTCTCTCCGATCGTTCCTACTATTCGCAGGACAGCAGCCAAGTCTTCAACGCGTCGTACCTGAAACAGCGGGGTAATCCTCAGGACAAAGACTGGTATTTCTTCGGCGGAATCACGCTCTATTACCGCTTGAGCAGCCTCTTGAAGGACATTTGCAAACCCTTCAAACACCGCCGGTACGTATAAGCCGAATTCAGCCTAAAAACAGTGATTGACGCTTCATTTTTAAGCTTTCGTTCACTATAGGATCAACGCTGTTTTAGTAACTTGCCGCTCCTTTGCCATGAGCCTGAAAGATCGCATCCAACCCGAACGACTCCCCAAGCATGTGGCCATCATCATGGATGGCAACGGCCGCTGGGCCAAACGGCAGGGTGCGGAACGCATTTTCGGACACCAAAACGGTGTCAAAGCCGTACGGGATACAGTCGAAGCGGCCGCTGAACTGGGTATTCAATTCCTTACCCTGTACGCCTTCTCCACCGAGAACTGGAACCGACCACAACAGGAGGTGAACGCCTTGATGGAATTGCTTATTCAGACCATCGCCGCCGAAACTTCGACCTTGAACAAGAACAACATCCGCCTGTTGGCCATCGGTGACTTAGCCTCCTTACCCGGCGATTGCCACCGTCAGCTTAATAAGACCATCGAGGATACTTCCCGGAACACCCGCATGTCGCTCGTATTGGCATTGAGTTATTCCTCCAAATGGGAAATCACTAACGCCGTGCGTCAGATCAGTCAGGACTGCATGGACGGCAAACTCAATCCGGCATCGATCAGTGAAGAGACCATCAGCGGCTACCTGACAACGGCTTCGATACCCGACCCTGAGCTGTTGATCCGCACGAGCGGGGAACACCGCATCAGTAATTTCTTGTTGTGGCAGATCGCTTACGCCGAATTGTATTTCACGGATAAGTTGTGGCCGGAATTCGGCAAAGAGGATTTTTACACGGCACTCGTGGACTACCAGCAGCGGGAAAGACGCTTCGGTCTGGTGAGCGAACAATTAAAATGAAGCGAATGAAATCAATCCTTGGGTGGCTTTTTGTCGCCATGTTGTTTGCCACGAACAGTTTCGCCCAGGTACAAGTAGGCGGAGAGACTTCCGTGGTGAACTATGCCAGCCCCAAAGAGTTCGTCATTGGCGGTGTCGTAGTATCCGGCACCCAATACCTGGATGAGAGCGTGCTGATCAGCATTGCCAACCTGCCCATTGGAGATTCCATCATGATTCCCGGTGAGCGTATCTCTCAAGCTATCCAGAATTTATGGAAGCAAGGGCTATTCGCCGATATCCGTGTGTATATCACCCGCTCCCAAGGCTCGCTCGTATTCCTTGAACTTCGACTGCAGGAACGCCCCCGTCTTTCCAAGTTCAGTTTCAAAGGCGTCACCAAATCCGAAGCCGATAAGATCCGGGAAAGCATCAACTTGGAACGTGACCGCGTCATCACCGAAAACGTACTTGCCACCACACGCAACAAGGTGAAAGATTACTATGTCGACAAGGGCTACCTCGACGCTCAGGTCACCATCCGGGAAATCCGCGATACCACTTTCGCCAACCGAGAAATCCTCGATATCATCGTCGACAAAGGAAAGAAAGCATTCATCCGGAAACTCGAGTTCGAGGGTAATACGGCCCTCTCCGATGCGCAGCTCAAGCGCGCCATGAAGGATACGAAGGAGCGTCCTTGGTACAAGATCTTCACGTCAGGAAAATACCTTGAGGACAAGTTCGACGATGACTTGAATCTGGTGATCCAGAAATACAACGGCATCGGTTACCGCGACGCAGCCATCGCCAGCGATACAGTGTACCGATTGGCTGACGCCTCCCTCATCATCAGAGTTCGCATCAACGAAGGCAGACAATATTATTTCCGCTCCATCAATTGGATCGGCAACACCAAGCACACGTCGCAGGAGCTCTCTTCCATCTTGGGTGTGCGCCCTGGTGATGTATACAACCAAGAGAGTCTGGACGAGCGCTTGTACATGAACCAGAACGGTCGGGACGTCAGTTCACTCTACATGGACGACGGCTACCTGTTCTTCTCGGTGACACCTGTAGAAGTGACGGTGGAGAACGACAGTATCGATTTGGAGATGCGCATTTACGAAGGGAAGCAGGCTCGCATCAGCAAAGTGACGGTGGTCGGCAATTCAAAGACGAACGACCGTGTGATCATGCGGGAGATCCGGACCAAGCCGGGAGAGTTGTTCTCGAGAACCGACATCATCCGCACCCAGCGCGAACTGGCCCAGCTCGGCTATTTCGACCAGGAAAAGCTGGGTGTGAATCCGAAGCCCAATCCGGCCGATGGAACCGTGGATATCGAGTATACGGTGGAAGAAAAAGCCTCTGACCAGTTGGAACTTTCCGGCGGCTATGGTGCCAACCAGCTGGTGGGAACACTCGGTCTATCCTTCAACAACTTCTCAGCCCGAAATATTTTCAAAGGAAGCGCCTGGTCTCCCCTACCTTCCGGAGACGGACAGCGTTTGAGTATCCGGGCTCAATCAAACGGAAAATACTTCCAGTCTTACAACGCGTCATTCACAGAACCTTGGTTAGGTGGTAAGAAGCCCAACGCGTTGACGGTCTCCGTCTATCAATCCATCCAATCCAACGGCAGACCGAAAGGCGATATCCTCCGTTCCGATATCACCATCACCGGTCTATCTGTCGGGTTGGGTAAACGACTCAAAGTCCCGGATGATTTCTTTTCGTTGTATCAGGAGATCAACTTCCAGAATTACGACTTGAACAATTATACCGGCAGCTTCGTGTACAGCACCGGCCAGTCGAAAAACCTGAGCTTCACCGAAGCCTTGTCACGTAATTCCGTGGATGCCCCGATTTATCCGCGTACCGGATCCAACAACACGATCTCGCTGGAATTCACCCCGCCTTGGTCGTTATTCAATTTCAACCACATCGACTACGCGACCGCTACGGTTAATCAGAAATACGAATGGATCGAATATTACAAGATTAAATTCATTTCGGATTGGTACAACAAACTGGCGGGCAATCTGGTGTTCCACTCGCGCATCATGTTCGTCTGGTTGATTACGACAACAACGCGCTTACGCCGCGTGATAATCTCGGACGACAGGTTGGTGGCACGATTTATGACAAAGTCACCTTTGAACTCCGATATCCGTTGTCCTTGAATCCCTCCGCCACCATTTTCGCCGTTTCTTTTCTGGAAGCCGGAAACAGCTGGTTGGGTTTTGACGAGTTCGATCCTTTCTACATGAGACGTTCAGCAGGCGCCGGTATCCGCATCTTCCTCCCTGTATTCGGATTGCTCGGTTTGGATTGGGCCTACGGATTCGACCCGCTCCCCGGATACCCCGGTGCCAGCGGCCCCCACTTCCACTTCATGCTCGGTCAACAATTCTAATTCCTTACCTTAGCCATCCTTTAACCAGAAAGTCCATCGCACATGAAAAAGTGCCTGAAAACCCCACTCCGTATCCTATTTGCCGCCTTCCTGCTTTTAGCGGCATCGGGTACAGCCTCTGCCCAAAAATGGGCTTACGTGAACACGGAATACATCCTCGACAACATCCCGGATTACAAATCCGCACAACAGCAGCTGGATAACCTTTCGATCCAGTGGCAAAAGGAAATTGAGGACCGGTACGCTATCATCGACAAATTGTATAAGGCCTATCAGGCCGAGCAAGTGCTCCTTACCGAAGAGATGAAAAAACGTCGGCAAGATGAGATCGCGCTGAAAGAAAAAGACGTGAAAGAACTTCAGAAACAGCGCTTCGGTTATGACGGCGACCTCTTCAAAAAGAAACAGGAACTCGTTAAACCGATTCAAGACAAGATCTACAACGCCGTGAAGAAGATGGCGACCGATCAAAGCTATGCCGTGATCTTCGACAAGTCAGGCGACCTGATGATGCTCTACGCCAATCCCAAATACGACAAGAGCGATGCTATCCTGACGGCCATGGGCTATAAACCCGGCAGCAAGAGTAACAGTGGAGCCTCCTCCACCACCAAAACAGGTGCACCTTCCATGCCGGGAGGCGATAACACGCCCGCCGATCCTTCTGGCGATGACAATAAAGTTCAAATCAAGAAATAAGTAAACCCAAAACCCTTACCCCCACGACATGAAACGTTTCTTTCTCTTTGCCGGCCTTTTCATCGCTCTTCAGACTACGACGCTGACGGCTCAGGTATCCAAGTTCGGCCACATCAACTACGCTGACCTCATTCAGGACATGCCCCAGACCAAACAGGCTGATAGCACGCTCAAAAAGTTTGGAGAATCTTTGGAAGGTCAATTGAAAATCATGACCGGTGAATACCAGAACAAAATCCAGGACT
>CAYWDY010000052.1:10728-11946 GCA_964455985.1 uncultured Flavobacteriales bacterium | reverse complement strand
ACTGCATCTCCACAACGGCCTTCATGCCATTGATAGCCAAACCTTGGGCGGTGCCAATGATGGCGGATTCGCAGAGGGGGGTGTTCCGGACACGGGGTTTCCCGAATTCCTCGACGAAGCCCTGGGTCACTTTAAAGACGCCTCCGTATTCGGCAATATCTTGACCCATCAGAACGAGGTTGTCAAACTTCCGCATCGCTTCGCGCAAACCATCAGAAATAGCGTCTACCAATCGCAGTTCACGCGTAACGGAAGAGGGAGAAATCGCCGGCACAGGCCGCTGATCATACATATCCTGAAGCTCAACAGAGGTGTTTGCTTCAGGTATAGATTCGTTAAAAGATACTTCAAGGTTTTTCTCGATATCCTGCTTTATCTCCCTGCGAATCTGAGCGATATAGGATTCATCGATAACTCCTTCCGCCAGCAAAAAGTTCTCGAAATTGTTGACTGGATCCTTTTTACCCCATTCTTCAAACAAATGCTGGGGAACGTATTTGGTGCCTGAAGCCTCTTCATGTCCGCGCATCCGGAAGGTCAGGCATTCGACCAAGACAGGGCGGGGATTGGCTCGGATGGAATCAGCCAGTTGAGTAAACGTTTTTCGGGCTTCGAGGATGTTGTTACCGTCGATTTGAACCGCTTCCATTCCATATCCGATTCCCTTATCGATAAACTGCTTCATCTTGAACTGCTCGTTACTGGGCGTCGACAGTCCATACCCGTTATTCTCAATGATGAAAATCACGGGGAGATTCCACACGGCCGCCACATTTAGGCTTTCGTGAAAATCCCCTTCGCTGGTGGCTCCGTCGCCCGAGAAAACAGCCGTTACTTTGCCATTATTCTTTAACAGGTTCCCCAAGGCGATGCCGTCGGCGACGCCCAGCTGAGGGCCCAGGTGGGAGATCATGCCGATAATGTTGTATTCCTGAGTGCCGAAGTGAAAGGATCGATCCCGGCCTTTGGTGAATCCGCCCGGTTTACCCATCCATTGAGAAAACAATCGATTCAGAGGAATCTTACGGGTCGTAAAAACTCCCAAATTACGGTGCATCGGCAGGATGTATTCATCGGAGCGGAGGGACAAGCCTAATCCGACCGAAATGGCCTCCTGACCTATTCCTGAGAACCATTTGGCTATCTTCCCTTGGCGAAGTAGCACCAACATCTTTTCCTCGATAAGCCGGGGCTTGAGGAGTTCATAATAGGTTTCTT
>CAYWDY010000052.1:4181-10718 GCA_964455985.1 uncultured Flavobacteriales bacterium | reverse complement strand
CAGCTGTTCATCGGTCCAACCCGAGCGGGAATACTTCATAGCCAATAATTGTCGGATAAAAATACGGAATAGGGATTTACCTTTGAGGGATGAAAGCAATCGTTACCAACTGGCAAGGCGTGGTTGTCGGGATTCTATTCGCCGGGGCCTTGTATTACCTATACCGGAAAACGATTCATAAGAAAAAACGGAAAGACAAAGCGGGTTGTGAAAAGTGCAGCCAATAAAAAAGGGGTCCGGTTGGACCCCTTTTTTATAATGGTTCTAACGGATTAGTGAGCAGCAGCAGCTGTATCCGTAGCCATAGCTGTGTCAGCAGGCATAGCAGCGGCAGCAGCAGCAGCTTGAGCAGCAGAATCAGCGGCAGCAGCAGCGGCAGCAGAATCAGCAGCAGCTTGTTCAGCTTGCTTGGTTTCTTCGGCGCTGGGGCCACAAGCTACCAGAGCGATGAAACCGGCAGCCAACAGGGTAGAGAATACTTTTTTCATTGATTGGTTTGTTAGGGGTTTGTTAGTTTAATGGGCGCAAAATTAGCTTTTTCGGATAATCCAACAACCCTTTTCTGAAAAAAAATTAACAGTTTACCTGTTAACAATCCCTCAGTAAATCAGGGCCGTATCGTATTGTAAGAACTTGCCGACTTCTACTATGAAAAACCCGAAAGGTTGCGGTTTTACCCCCTCTTTATCCAAGAAAAAATCAATTTCACCGCAAAAAGCCGATTTTTAACTAAAAACACTCTTGAATCGGTCCGTAAGAATACGATCGTAATACATCAGACTCCCCATAAGGCATAACCTGCCAATAGTGCTATTTTTACACCCCATGCCTTATTGCACCCGATTCCTGCTCCGGATGTTTATGCTCCTGCTGGGCGTATACTCACTACTCCGGGTGCTTTTCCTGTTTTTCAACTGGGACTCCTTTGCCCCGAGCGGTGCACAAGCACTCATCACCGCCCTGCTGGCCGGCATTCGTTTCGATCTGGTTTCGGCGACCATCCTGAGTTTGCCGATCATCCTGATCCATCTGCTGCCCGAGTCCTACTGCCGTCAGCCCGGCCTTCGCCGAACCACTGCCCTGCTCTTTTACCTGATTCACATTCCTTTCCTGCTGGCTAACGCCATCGATCTTTCCCTATTCCGGTTTTCTGCCCGCAGGATGACGGCCGACATTTTCAATATCCTTTCCCTGGGCGATGATTTCATGAACACGACACCCAAAATGGTCATCGACTACTGGCCCAACCTGATCCTCTTCGTTGGCTTGGTTTACCTCATGCACCTGGGCTACTCCCGATGGGTCTCATGCCCAAAAGAAAATGCGCCTTCTTCCAACTCCCGGCATTTTGCCTTTTCCATCGTAATCATTTGTATTACCCTGGTCTCTTTCCGCGGCGGCATCCAATACAAACCAATCACGGTTCTCACTGCTGCGCATTACAACCAAGGCAATACAACCGCACTCGTTCTTAACAGCACCTTTACGCTGATCAAGACCTGGGGTAAAGACGAACTTCACCCGGTGCGTTTCATGGAAGAATCGGAGGCCGCACGACTGGCTCCGGCTTGGTTCATTCCAGATACCGCCTCGACCTTCCAAAAAAAGAATGTGTTTATCATTATCCTGGAGGGAATCGGGCAAGAGTATTCCGGAAAACTGAATGGCACAGGAATAGGATATACGCCCTTTCTTGACTCCTTGATGGATCAAGCCTTGGTCTTCCCGAATGCCTTTGCCAACAGCAAGCGGTCCATCGAAGGAATACCCGCCATTACTGCCGGCATTCCCGCCTTGATTGACCAACCGTTCATCACCTCCCCGTACGCAGGAAATCACATCAATTCATTTCCCCTTCTCCTTCGTAACTACGGCTATTCTTCCATCTTCATGCATGGCGGAACCAACGGTACCATGGGTTTTGACAGCTACAGCCAAGTGGCTGGATACGACCGGTACTTCGGGCGCACCGAATACGGACAGGAAAAAGATTATGACGGTAACTGGGGTATCTATGACTTTCCTTTCCTGCAACGGACCGTTACCGCCGTCAGCTCCCTGAAACCGCCCTTCGTAGCCACGGTCTTCACGCTCTCCTCTCATCATCCCTATAAAATTCCTGACAGCCTGCGCACACTCCTTCCTTCCGGCCCGCTTCCCATTCATCAAAGCGTGGCATACACGGATTACTCAGTGAAGGCTTTTTTCAAGCGTGCATCCCTTGAATCCTGGTATACTAATACCCTATTCATCATTACCTCCGACCACACTTCCGAGGCCTTGATACCGTACTATAAAACTCGTCCAGGTCTATATTCGATACCTGTCATTTATTTTTCGCCATCCGACACCAGTCTCCGAGGTATGCCGATGCGAACCACCCAACAAATAGATATCCTCCCCTCTGTCATGGACTATCTGCATTACCCCGACACTTTTTTTGCGCTGGGACATAGCGTCTTCCGACAGAAAGAATCCGGAGGTGCCTTCAGTTATCTGCAGGGAAGCTATCAGCTGATTGACTCGGGATACGCATACGTGCTGGATACATCATCCACTCCCCTACTCATCCGCATCGAAACGGATTCCTTAGGACGAATAAATCTTGCTGCACAAGACAGCGATCGAACCGTCAGGATGGAATCACGCACCAAGGCTTTTGTCCAGCAATTCACGGATGCACTTTTACATGATGGAATGAAATCTAAATCCCATCAACCATGAAACGCAGAATCCGTTTCATCATCAATCCGCGTTCCGGAATCAACCCTAAACGCAACTTGCCTGAACTTATCCGTCCGTGGCTGGACAGCTCTCGTTTTGAGGCCGATTTTGTATTCACCGAATACCCTAAGCACGCCGTCGAGTTGGCAAAGCTTGCCGTTTCCGAGCAAGTCGACGTCCTTGCGGTAGCCGGCGGCGACGGAACAGTCAATGAAGCAGCCGGACAATTGATTCATACTGAAACGACACTAGCCATCCTTCCATCGGGATCAGGCAATGGCATGGCCCGACACGTAGGCATGCCGTTGGATTTGCAAAAAGGCATTCAGGTCATTAACGCCGGACGAACTATCACGATGGACACGTTTACCGTGGGATCGCATTTCGCTATCGGCACCTGCGGAATCGGCTTTGATGCGCATATCGCTCACTTGTTCAATCAAAGTAAGAAGCGAGGATACGCCACGTATGTCAAGTTGGTGCTTCGGGAGTTCAGCAAGTACCCGGGACGGATGATGCGATTTGAAGTGGATGGCAAGGTCGTCGAGAAAAACCTATTTCTGTTGACCATGGCCAATTCTTCGCAGTTCGGGAATAACGCCGTCATCGCTCCCTTTGCCGATGTGCAGGACGGACTCCTGGACATTTCCATGGTCAGTCCTTTTCCGGCGTGGAAGGCGCCCTCCTTGATTTTACGACTCATGCGAAACAACCTTCATCAGTCACGTTACTTCTCCGGTATGACGGGGAAAACGGTTGTAGTCCGTAATCCAGAGACCCGGAAAATTCATATCGACGGCGAACCGTTGGAAATCAGCGGGGATTTCACGGTCCAATTGGTTCCCTCTTCTTTACGGATTATCGTACCTTAGTCCTTCTCACACCATGAAACGACTATCGAGTTTCCGGTATGCCATCAGCGGATTGGCTCATTCGTTCCGAAGTCAAGTCAACTTGCGCTACCACCTGCTGATTGCAGGAATAGTGCTCGCGGCTGGCTGGTGGTTGGGCATCAGTTTGGTGGAATGGTCTATCGTTTTCATTTGCATTGGAACGGTTCTGGCCGCTGAACTTTTTAATACCGCCTTGGAGAACCATATCGACCTGACCAACCCGGAATGGAACGAAGCCGCTGGACGTTCCAAGGATATCGCCGCCGCCGCTGTTCTGATGGTTTGCATGGTAACCTCAATCATTGGCTTGATCATTTTCCTCCCTCGTATCATCGAACGATTTTCCTAAGTCATGTCCTCCCAGAAAAACAACCGGCGAGAAGGGGTCGTATATTCGACCAATCCCGAATTCAAATACGATTCGATTGCGAACGAAGAAGCCACTACCCTTTCACCTTCGCAGCAGGACCTTCGAGTGACCCTCGACAAGAAACAACGCGCTGGAAAAGCCGTCACCCTGATCACCGGATTTATCGGTACGGAAGCTGATCTGGAAGCACTCGGCAAGCTGCTGAAGAGCAAATGCGGAGTTGGTGGAAGCGTCAAAGACGGCGAGATACTGATTCAAGGTGACCACCGTGACCGCATCTTGCAGCTACTCGCAGGCATGAAATACAAGGCGAAAAAATCAGGAGGCTGAACCGCCGTCGCTTTTTTCCCGAATGCGCTTGTACATACGGATGGCTGCCATCAACACAGCAGCGAAGGCGAGTAATCCCAATACCCCGTTGATCCAACCCAAGTTGTCTTTCAGAACGACCAGAAAAACAATGGCCACCAGAAAAAGCGTAGCCACTTCGTTCCAGATTCGAAGGGCTCCGCCTGACCAGCTTATTTCCTCACGCTGAAACTTCAAGAACATGCGGTGGCAAATAATTTGGTAAATGGTCAGGAGAACCACCAGCAGGAATTTCAGCATCAACCAAGACGGAAAATCCCAACCGAAGAGCGTATATCCAACACTCAGCCCGAAAATCCACGTCAAGACCGCCGATGGCCACGTTATTCCGTACCACAAGCGACGCTGGGCACCTTTGAGGTGATCGATCAGCGCACGAGTAGCGGAATCCGATTTTACTTCAGCTTGGTAAACGAACAAGCGCACCATGTAAAACAATCCGGCGAACCAGGTGACTACAAAAATGATATGAAGCGCCTTGAGATAAAGGAATGACATGACCTTAGGATTTCAATCCAATAACTCGATGATAAAGGGATTCATACAACGGCAGGATGCGGTGTATATCAAATCGACCGGCCTGCTCCAAAGCTTGCTGCTTGAAGCGCAGCAACGTATTCTCATCCGACAAAATGGCTAGGGCATTTTTCGCCATGCCTTCGATATCTCCCACTTCACTCATGAATCCGGTGACGCCATCCACGTTCAACTCAGGGATTCCGCCGGTGTTGGAAGAAATAACCGGAACCTGACAGGCCATGGCTTCCAAGGCCGCCAAACCGAAACTCTCACTCTCGGAAGGAAGGATGAACAAGTCCGCCACGGAAAGTACCTCTTCGACCGCTTCCAGCTTACCGAGGAAACGGATGTTGTCGCAAGCCGATGATTCCCGACATTCTTTCTCTACTTTATTACGATCCGGTCCGTCTCCAATAAGCAACAATTTAGAAGGAATCTGCTGGTTGATGCGGGCAAAAACCTGCACCACATCGCTCACCCGTTTCACCGGCCTGAAGTTCGAAGCGTGCACGATGATGCGCTCGTGGTTAGGAGCAATGGCCCGACGGAAATGATCCTTTTTGAGTTTAGAGAACCGCTGAAGGTCGATGAAATTCGGGATGACTTGAATTTCGTTGTGAATGGTAAAATTCGCCAGGGTATCTTCTTTCAGACTTTGGGAAACACTAGTGACCGCATCGCTCTGGTTTATCGCAAAGGTCACTACCGGACTGTAGCTTTCGTTCTTTCCAACCAACGTAATATCCGTTCCGTGCAACGTGGTGATGAACGGAAGGTGAATGCCTTTCTCTTTCAAGATTTGCTTAGCCATGTAGGCTACGCTGGCGTGAGGCACGGCGTAATGCACGTGCACTAGATCCAATTGCTCGAATAAGGCGACATCCACCAGTTTGCTTGTCAGCGCCGATTCATAGGGTGCGAACTCAAACAACGGATAATCCGCTACGGAAACTTCGTGGTAAAAAACATTCTCCTGAAAATGTTCCAGTCGAACCGGCTGGCTGTAGGTGATGAAATGTACGCTGTGGCCTTTCTCCGCCAAGGCCTTGCCCAATTCAGTAGCCACAACACCGCTGCCACCGAAAGTGGGGTAACATAAGATTCCTATTTTCATGAGTAGCGGCCGGGTTAGAGCACAAAGGTAGTGAAACCCTAATTAACGTCCGGCACCGATGGCCTCGTAAACCGCTTGCTGGACCTGGGTCCTGACATTCATTTTTACCAATTTGTCATTCGAGGCATCCGGATAAATCCGATTTGACAGAAAGACCACTATCAGTTCATAGGTCGGATCGACCCAGACGCAGGTGCCGGTGAAACCTTGATGACCGAAGGTAGCTGCGGAGGCTGATGGGCTGCATGGACTTGGTTTACCCTTTTCGGTTTCAGGCTTGTCAAACAATAGTCCCCGTCGGTTTTTCGTCGGAACAAATTGCTGTTTGGTGAACAGGCTGACGGTATTCG
Source organism: uncultured Flavobacteriales bacterium (assembly GCA_964455985.1). Taxonomy (GTDB): domain Bacteria; phylum Bacteroidota; class Bacteroidia; order AKYH767-A; family 2013-40CM-41-45; genus Pollutiaquabacter. Next base: position 4,379 of record CAYWDY010000052.1, on the reverse strand, counting down.
GATCGAAGTATCGGACTCCCCCGTACGTTCCTTTGTTCAGCAGCATCTGCATGATGACGGCCAGGTCAAAGGCGTTGCTGAATAATCCGGCATTCCCTGAAATCCCGCCTTGCATGGCAGCAGCGGGATCGTGAACATCGCCATGAATCAGTCGACGGCGGAATTCGTGATCAAACTCAGTCGGGAGGATTTGGTCGC
>CAYWDY010000052.1:0-4171 GCA_964455985.1 uncultured Flavobacteriales bacterium | reverse complement strand
CTGAAGGTGAGCCGGCTCAACTGAAGCGGATCATAAAATTGCTTTTCGAGAAATTCATCGAAGGCCTGCGATGTCAGCTTTTCAACTGCCCAACGCATCAGTATTGGTCCGAGGTCGCTGTAGACGTATTTACCCCGTTCACCCAACGGACATTGAAACACCCATTGCTGTAAACTGTCCACATACTCCTTACGCATATACAGGCTGTCGCAGATCCTGACCGAGAATACATCCGAAGGGATATCGGAGTAAATAGCCGGTCCGGTGTAAGAACTGTCCAACGTACGCTTCCAGAAGGGAATCCACGCGGGTAAACCGGCCTGATGGGCCAACATCTCGCGGACCACCATGCCCTTTTTATTGGTGGACTTGAGCTTGGGCAGGTATTTGGAGAGCGGAGAATTGAGATTGAGCTTGCCTTCGTCAAACACCTTCATGGTGGCCAAACCGGTAGCAGCGATTTTGGTCACGGAGGCGATATCATACAAATCACTGTTTCGTACAACCAAGGACGAATCATACGTATGGTAGCCGAATGATTTCTGATAAATGACCTTTCCCGATTTTGCCACGAGCACCTGACATCCCGGCATAGCGCCAGCCCTGATAGCCGATTGAACAATAGTATCAATCCGATTGAAATCGCTGCTCTTGTAGCCCAGGTCTTCAGGAAGACCGAATCCCAGGCGGAATTGGACAGTCTGATCGATTCCGCTTCCACGGGTAAAATCGTCAGAGGCCTGAATCGGCAACCGGGCATGTGTCGTATCGGAGCCGACTAATAGTTCGGCAGCTACTTCCTGAGGTAATGGAAAATCCTCGTACGCCAACAGCACAGCGCGGGCATCTTTCAGGTACTGAAAACGGTTCAAAGTGTATGCGTTTCCGAAATCAACAAAGACGGTCGGATAACGACGCAATACTGAATCAATAAACTGCCGGGCCACCTCAGGAATTCCATAACCGGTTTGGAACTTCATGGTGGTTCCGTGCAGCGATAGAATGATCCGGTCGTAGTTCTTAAGGAATTGAAGCAGGGACTCGAAGACCGACTGGTTGGCATCTTTGTCCTCGGCGAAGAAGTCAGCGCGTATATGTTGCCCCAATACTTCCTGAAAGCGATTTCCTTTTGCTGCCCCGATAGAAACCACCGCTGTTCTACCCGTTGCCATGGGTTGTAATGGAATGGTCTTATCCTTATTCGTCAGCAAAGTCATGGAACGTGCAAACAAACGTCGCTGAAAGGAACGGTCCGCCGCCGCATTGAGGTCTGAATATAGAGAAGCCGTGTCCAAAGGTTGAAGGTGATCCAAGCCACACCAGTATTTGGCCATGAGGACTTTCTTGACCCGGCGGTCTATTTCAGACTGACTGATCAAGCCCGAATCCACGGCGGCTGTGATCTCATCCACGGCTTTGTGTACATCTTCCGCATAGAGCAGAATATCATTTCCAGCCATCAAGGCAGCCAAATCGAGAAGACCCGGCTTATAACACGCACTCACTCCCTTCATGTTCAACGCATCGGTGAAGATGAGGCCTTTGAATCCAAGATCTTTTTGCAAAAGTCCTTCTATGATGGGTTTAGACAAGGTCGATGGCAGATCACGGGTTGAATCGAGCGACGGCACGTTAAGGTGGGCCACCATCACGGATGAAACGCCCTCATTAATCAACCGCCGGAAGGGATAAAGTTCCGTGCTCTCCATAGAATCGCGTGACTGTCGAATGGTGGGAAGCGTAAGGTGTGAATCGCTATCTGCGTTGCCGTGACCGGGGAAATGTTTGGCATTGGCAAGAACACCGTGATCCTGCAACGCTCTCATGTAAGCCATGGCATTTCTAGTTACTACTTCCCGGTCATCCCCGAAGGAACGGCTGCCGATGATCGGGTTTAAGGGGTTGTTGTTCAGATCCGCATCCGGAGCGAAGTTGATGTGAATACCCATTCGCTGACAATGACGAGCAATGATAGTACCCATGTCATATTCCGCTTGATCATCCTGAATGGCCGAGAGGGTCATCTGGCGAGGAAACCGAAGGGTGCTGTCCAACCGCATGGACAACCCCCATTCGCCATCTATGCCTATCATCAAGGGCACACGAGAAAGACTTTGGTAATAATTGGTGAGGTTGGCTTGACGCACCGGACCACCTTGAAAAAAAATCAGTCCGCCGATTCCCCAGTCCTGAATCAATTTCTGGATTTCAATAATATGAGAAGAATCCTTGTTGCTCCAGGCGGCTACCATAAACAGCTGACCCAACCGCTGTCCGGGAGTAAGTGTTTGCATGACCGAGTCCGCCCATTCTTCTGCCTCGGGGGTGTAAAACGGTGGAGCCTTACTTAATTCCGTTTCCGGTTGAATGGACCAGCCTGAGAACGGATGAAGGCAAACCAGGATCCAGGCAAAGGATATCCGTAAATTTCGTAGCATGATATGCGAAACTGGCATTGCTTGTAAAGTTACTTTTCACTAATCTTGAAACGTCACCCTGATTCATTTATTCCTAACATTCTTTCAACCGTTTTTCAAGCCTTCGAATTCCATGAGACCCAGCCGTTACGGACTCGCTGAATCGATACAAAGGTATATGACCTTGACGGTGGGCACCTGGTTTTCAGCCCTGCTACTGCGTTCGTTCGGACTTCCGTTTACCGGGATAATCTACCTCATCGGTTACCTGATGGTGTTGGGCGCCGTTCTACGCATCGTTATCATGTGGTGGCTGCACAACCGCTCCAGACCCTTTCCATTCACCGTGCTCTTAACCGGAATCCTTTTCATTTTACTGATGCCAAAATTGGGACGTTCTTATATGGGAGAAATTCCTGCCATCATAGCCCTGCTACTGGCGATCATCGGATTCGGAATTGATCTCTTATACGAACGTCGACTGACCGGCCTTGTCTGGAAACTGCCCATACTGCTGGTAAGTCTGCTCACGGCTACACTTCCCGCCCGTTCCTTTCATCATCTATTCCGCTCTTCCACGTTTGAATCATATGTAGTGGATCATTTTGATGAGGACTCTGACCAAGCGTGGGAACTGGTTACGAGCGGATGTATTCCCGACTCGCTGGAGGCCCGAAAGTTCAAAGAGGACTCTAGGCAAGCCGATGCTGCCAGACAAGTTCCCGAAGCCTTACACGCCATCAACCAATCCCTGGAGCTCGATCCGTTTGATGCACAAGCCTATCTTCTCCGAGGTAAAATCAAGTTGCTGCGAAGCGAATTGGATATGGAGACAGCCAAAGATGCCCGAAAGGATTTCAGTTTGGCCATTCGACAAGATTCCACGTTAGCTGAAGCCTATTTGCTTCGTGCACAAGCCGGCAGCTATCTCAAATGGGATAATCGGGTCTGTCCGGATGTCTTAAAGATCAAGTTCCTGGATAGCTCCTTATACCGCTATGCCAGAAGTTTATTTGGTCATTGTGATCCGGAATCAACCGGCCACCTTACGACCGAATAGATTGACCTTGGATTCTTCGCCGGCAAGCAAGCGTTCGATGTTGCGCTGATGAGTAGCCAAGATCATGATGGCGACAGCCAATGAAAAAATGTTAATGCTCGAGTTACTCGAGAAAAATACCATGATGACAATCGGGAAGGTAACCCCGGCGATCATGCTGCTGAGCGACACATATCGGCAAGTCAGAAAACACACTAAGAACACACCGGCACAGACAGACGCCGCCGGCGGATGAACGCCGATCAGGATCCCCAGCATGGTAGCCACTCCTTTGCCCCCGCGGAATCCGGCGAACAAAGGGAATATGTGGCCCATCAAGCCGCAGACCGCCAAGGCGAGTTCGAAATCGATGAACTCGGGCGATTCGGGCGGATAGTCACCGATTATGTAAGCGACCTTGACCGCTAAAAATCCTTTCAGCACATCCATGATCAGTACGGCTGTACCCGGACGCTTGCCCAAAACACGAAAGGTATTGGTAGCGCCGGCATTGCCGCTTCCGTACTCCCTGACATCAATACCATAAAAGGTCTTACCCACCCAAACCGCAGAAGGGATGGAACCCACCACATAGGCGAGCAGCAGACCGAGTATGTTATCCAGCGTAAGCAATGGAATCAAATGAGGCGTGAAGATACAAATCCATGGGAATTACTTACCCTCCTCCTCAGAAGGTGGCTGCGGCTGCATCTTT
>CAYWDY010000051.1:0-12038 GCA_964455985.1 uncultured Flavobacteriales bacterium | reverse complement strand
CCATACCTCAAAGCCCGCGAAAAACGCGGGCTTTTTTATCAATATTTTCCAACCCCGTTACGTTAAAGGTGTTACATGCCGCTTATTGCGCTATTTTTACTACCCTACTCCCTTTCGGATGCACCGGACTTTTGCGCTTTTCCTTCTGCTATTCGGTACTACGTCCCTCGCTCTTTCCCAACCCCTGAGTAATCTCCGGACCAAAATCATCCCGGTCGCAAGCGATACACTGGTTCTTGATACGCTTAGCCTGGTGCCGGGCTCTGTCGTCATCCAAACCACGAACTTTGAAACACTTAGCGATAGTCTTTTCATTGTTGACTGGGTGAATGCAACCGTTCTGGTCAAGAAGAATAGAGTCCTGCCAGACACCGTGGTTGTCCGTTACCGGGTACTGACATTGGACTTGGGTCGGGAAGTCAGCCACAAGGATCCGTTGCTTCTGAGAGCCAAAGGCGAGGCGCCTCCCGATCCGTTTCTGTACCGACCCACGCCTTCTGTCAATCTGTTTTCAGACCAAGGGTTGCAAACCAACGGCAGCTTGTCGCGAGGCATCAGTTTCGGAAACAATCAAGATGTGTTCGTGAACTCCAGCCTGAATCTGCAACTATCTGGAAAGCTGAATAACGATGTGGAAATCCTGGCAGCTATCACCGACGAGAATATTCCCGTCCAACCCGAAGGCAACACACAGCAATTACAAGAGTTCGACAAGGTATTCATCCAATTGTCCAAAGACGACACCCGGCTCATCGCAGGTGATTTCGAGTTGCGAAGACCAGACAGTTACTTCATGAATTTCTTCAAACGCGGACAGGGAGCCAGCGCCTCTACCTCGTTCTCTCTGATGGATACAACCGCCCTGCATAAAACCCGACGGATGAATACAGCAGCCAGCGTGGCCATCGCCAAAGGAAGATTCAACCGGTTGACGTTTCAAGGTGTTGAAGGAAACCAAGGACCCTATCGGTTAACGGGCAATAACGGAGAGCCGTACATCATCGTGCTATCCGGCACGGAGAAAGTGTACATCGACGGAATCCGCATGGTGCGCGGCATGCAGAACGATTACATAATCGATTACAACACCGCCGAGGTCACCTTCATGCCTAAACGGATGATCACCAAAGATTCGCGCATCATCGTCGAATTCGAATACTCGGACCGCAATTACGTACGCTCCTTTTATTTCCTGAACAACGAATTCGTGACCGACCGCGTGAAACTGAAATTCAATTTCTATTCGGAACAGGACAGCAAGAACCAGCCCCTGTTGCAGGAACTCGACAGTACGCGCAAAGCGGTGATGGCGAGTGTTGGCGATAGCATCCAGAACGCTTATGTTCCGACCGCCGACTCACTGAATCAGTTCGACGGAACGCAAGTGTTATACATCAAATCCGATACGACAACGGTAAACGGCACCTATTCCGGCATATTTATTTATTCCACGGATCCGGCTGCTGCACGCTGGCAAGTGACGTTCACCGAAGTAGGCGCCGGTAAGGGAGATTACGTACAGGACATAAGTACCGCCAACGGCCGTGTGTTCAAATGGGTGGAGCCTATCGCCGGCGTAAGTCAGGGAAATTACGGGCCGGTATTACTACTGGTCACTCCCAAACAAAAGCGCATGCTTATGCTTGGAACAGATTTGAAAATAGATCCGCGGAAATCCCTCTCCTTCGAGTCATCGTGGAGCGATAACGACATCAACTTATTCTCTCCCGTTGCCAAGGCCGGGGACCACGGCGAAGCCATGCATTTTACCTATCGGCAAATGGATTATCTGTCAACGGATACGGTCAGCGGATGGCAACTCAAGACGACCGCAGACTACGAATTCACCAGTAAGAACTTCCAACCGCTGGAGCCCTACCGACCGGCTGAATTCGTCAGGGACTGGAATACCAGTGGACTGACAACAAATCATAACGAGAATATCCTTTCCGCTCAGGCGGCGGCAAGTCGACGGAAAAACGGTACGCTGGGATATCAACTAAAAACCTATCAACGCGGCACACAATACACGGGATGGAATCACCTGGTGTTCACCGACCTGAAACTCGCTGGATTTTCGCTGAAAGGAAACGCCAGCCGGTTGGGAACGGAGAGTCAGCTGAACCGCACCACCTTTCTCCGTCACTATTTTGATTTATCCCGCACTTGGAAAAAACTAACGCTGGGAATCAAGGACAATGCGGAGGACAATCGCTTCCGATTGCCGGACGCGGATTCGCTACTCTCCACCAGTTATTCGTTCCAGGAATGGATCGGATACGCCGGATACCGCGATTCGTCCAGGATGCAGGGAACCTTCAGTGTGAAATCGAGAAAAGATTGGGGAGCAAAAGCCGGTATCCTGCAACCGGCCACGTTGGCACACGAAGCAGCACTAACCACCGAATGGGGAAAATCTCCTACGAACCAATTCAGGAGCACGACTACCTACCGTGAACTCCAGGTAGAGGATTCCAGCCTGACAACCACCGCTCCCCTAAAGACCTTGGTCAACCGGATCGACCACCAGCTGACATTATGGAAAGGATGGGTATCAGCTACGACCTATTACGAGGTTGGATCAGGACGGGAGCGCAAACAGGAATTTTACTACCTCGAAGTTCCGGCAGGACAAGGAACCTACGCCTACATCGGTGATCTGAACAACAACAACGTCAAAGACCTGAACGAATTTGCGTTGTCCAACTTCCCGGATCAAGCCCGTTACATCCGCGTCTTCTACACTACGGACGAGTATATCGCCATCCGAAGCAATAGTTTCAGCGAAGTCTTGAACCTTCAACCCGTATCCAGATCCGGTCGCAAACTTTTCATTCAACGGTTCAGCGATCAGTTTTTGATCCGGATGGACAAGAAGACAACGGGAGAAGAAGTGCTTTCCTCCCTGAATCCGTTCAGATTAGCGTTAGCAGACAGTCAACTGGTGTCCACCAATTCCAACCTGCGCAATACGATTTACTTCAACCGCAGCGATCCTACTTTCGGCGCGGACTATGCGTGGCAGCTGAATAAGAACAAGACGCTGCTGGTAAGCGGATTCGATTTCCGCAGGTTGGCCTCGCATGCATTATCCCTTCGTTGGAACTTGACCCGAACCTACCAGTTCACCATCAGAGGCGAGAAACAGGATCTGCTGAACTCCTCCCAATTCTTTGACGACCGGAACTACCACCTGCAATCCACCTTCGTCGAACCCAAACTCACCTACCAGCCTTCCAATACGCTGCGTATTTCCAGCAGCTACCTGCGCAGTGATAAACAGAATGTCGAAGGTGCGGGAGAACGTGTCGTTGAAAATCGGATCAGCTTGGAGTCCAAGTTCAATTCGCTCAACTCAGGAACGATGACGGCCCGGTTCAACTACATCCGACTGGATTATACCGGAGAGCTGAACAGCTTCATCGCGTACGAATTGCTCGGAGGACTGAATCCGGGCACCAACTTTACGTGGAATCTCTCCATGTTGCGGAACTTAAGCAAGATCATTCAAGTCAACCTTTCCTATGAGGGAAGAAAGAGCGAGGGGGTGAAGACAATCCATACCGGCAATGTCCAGTTCCGTGCGTTGTTCTGAGCAAACACCGAGCAAGAAAAAAGGCTGCCTGTTGAGGCAGCCTTTCGTGTTTTTCTACGAGATCATCACTTCAAGGCCAAGGCTGACTTTCCAATCAGCACACCGCTGTGATAGACTTCGATCCGGTAGTTGCCGGGTAAAAAGGCAGACCCTTTGGACCAGCTGACCTCTACAGGCGTATCGGCATTGTTGTAATCGACCGTTTCTTTCACCGTGTAGTTCAGCGCCTGTCCGTTGCTGTCGAAAGTATCGGTGCTGGACGACATGGTTGATCCATCCGGACCGAGTACACGCACATACAGATCGATAGGACCACGGTCAATTACCTTGTTCTCTACGATGGTGAAACGCGTACGGATCTTCTGCACCTGACGGGAACGGTCGGTCAAGGATTCTTTGCCGTTGGAGCGTGTACGTACACCTTCCGAAACAACATTGACGGCTTTCAGAATCGAGCCGGCAGCCACCTTGGAACTCAGCATGGTGTTTTGAGACGTCAACTTGTCGTTGATGTCACGGGCCTGGGTGAGGTTCGAATTGAGATCGGTATTCTCCGCTTGAAGACGGGCTGCTACCTGATTAAGCGAATCCATTTGCATCTCATACATCGAATTCATCTCCTTCAGCTTGGCTAATTCCGCTTTGGCGCGAGCAATCTGCGCAGGACCGCCTAAGGAAATCAACCGTTGAATCTCAGCTGACTTGGCTTGGATTTCCTGTTCACGCTCGGAGAGTTGTGATTGCAAACCGGTGTTGTCCGCTTTCAGTTTTTCGAAATCCTGACGCACCTGCGTCAACTGGGCCTGCAAGGCATCTCGCTCCGCGGTCGTACTGTAAATGGTCTTATTGGCATCATCCAACCTGTTTTTCTTTTCAAAGAATTGCCACAGCAAGAGGCCATTGGTTCCGAGAAGGATGGTGATGACAATGATGACGATACCCTTCTTGGGACCTTGTTCCTGGTATTCGTTTTTGGAGGATTCCATAGTTCGTTTATTAGGTAGTTGAAACGGTGTTCTTATTGGATTCATCCACGAAGTTCAAACGCAAATCAGTCAGCGAAGCATCCAGCATGCGTTGTTCGGAATCCGTGAGATTTCCTTTCGTCTTGGTGCGAAGCAATTCCAGCATATCGATGGCTTGCTTGGCTTGTTCGAGATTGCGTTCCACTTTATCCGTGGCAGGATTTTTCAGCTTGCCCAAGGCCACCATCGCCGACGAATGAAAGATGGATATCAGCTGGGCGAATTGGAATTCAGCATTCATCATGGTATGGAAAGGATACCTTCCAAAGGTAATATTTTAACGTAATTTCAAAAACGGACGCGTATCGTCCTGATGGATGACCTTGTGTCACATACTGACAACGATTACATTCACCGTCTATGAGCGGAAGTCTTCCGGTATTACGCAGGGGAGCTACCCGTAACCGGGTAAAACTATTGCAAAGCGGTCCCGATTTTTTCCGGGAATTGGAACGGCAGATACAATCCGCCCGTCATGAAATTCATATACAGACCTATATTTTCGAGGATGACGAAACCGGTCTGCCCATCATCCATGCCCTGCTCGATGCCGCCGGCCGTGGGGTCAACGTATATGTCCTGGTGGATGCCTACGGATCCAAACATCTCCGCGACCGCTGGAGCAATGTTTTTCGCGAGACCGGGCTGCATTTCAACACCTTCGGCCCTCTTTTTTCCAAGGGGAGATTCCACATCGGGCGCAGGTTGCATCGGAAAGTAGTGACGATCGACGGTCAGGTGGCCTTCGCCGGCGGAATGAATATCAGCAACCACTACAACGACCGCCCCGATCGCAAGGCGTGGCTGGACTTCACCCTCATGACGGAGGGACCTGTGGCCCGGAGATTGGAGCTCATTTGCCGCCGATCGTGGAAAGAAAAGTTCAAACGGCATTCGGTTCACGATCATCACTCCTCGTTACCCCATCCTTATGCCGATGCCTTACACGCTGTTTCGAAGCCACTGCAGAATGACTTCCTGCGCCGAAAATCGGAAATCACAACCCTCTACCGACAGACGCTCCGCACCTGCACTGAACGTATCGTCATCATCGGGGGGTATTTCCTCCCCGGCCGTAAGGTGCGCCATCTGTTACAGAAAGCAGCGCAACGCGGAGTGCGTATCGACGTGGTCATGGCCCACCAATCGGACGTCCGCATTTCGTTACTGGCCCGGGAATACCTGTACCGCTGGATGTTCCGGTATGGTATTAGCATTTACGAATACGAACCCGCGCCGGTTCACGGTAAACTGCTTTGGTCCGACGGCCAATGGGTTTCAGTCGGTTCGTTCGACCTGAATCCGTTAAGCATGTATAGCAACATCGAACTGAATCTGACAGTCTGGGATGAGCCCTTTGCTGCCAAGACCATTGAACACCTCGATACCATCATGACGCAATCATGCCGCAAGTTGGATGTGATAGAGTTCCGGTCAAGATTCTCCGTGATCCGTCAATTTAAATGCTGGATAGCCTACCGGATTACAAAATTTCTTTTCGGACTGGCTCATACGCTATCGGCCCGTCCCAATACGTGAGCGCTTTAGGCGGCGTTGGCAATCCGCTTGACCAACACGCGCTTAGCGACAGGTAGGAAGGTTTCCCGGAACGGCAACGATAATTCCGACTCGATGGCATACGCTGCCGGATTCGGCAGCGCCGGACACTGTTGCAGCAGGTCGTACTTGATGTTCTCGTACGTGTTGCTCAAGGAGAAGGGATAAGCGGTAACGTAACCCAAACGGATGCCCCGAAACCGCTCGTTGGGATGTTCGATAATCGTCACATGATACTCGAATACGACTGTCTCCGTGGATTCGCCATTCCGCAACAGGACATAGCCTGATTCATTGTGTAAGGGCACTACTCCCACAGGAAAAACATGGGTCTGGTCCTCGATGAAATCATAGATCTTTTTGCCTTCGTTCAAGGAAGTCTGAAATTGAGGAATCGAGAATTCGACAATGGATTCTATCTCCTGCATCAGGGAATCATCCTGAACCAGTTTCTCGGAAACGATTTTCATCTGCTCCGCATCGATGTGGGACAACCGCTCCGGAAAATGTTCACTCATCCACTGCTTGTTATCTCGTATGGACTTCAGGTTCCGGTAATGCTCCAGCAAGTCCGACAGGTAGGGATACAGTCGGTTTCCGTTGAATTCGGCGTGCACATGTTGGAGATAGGCCAGCAAAACATATTTCTTGTATTCGAAATCGATGTGATGCTCCGTGAGCCAGTTCTTGTTCAGCTTATCCATGAGTCAGCGTTTATTTTGACGGTTGACACGATTCGGTGTTAACAACTAAACGGATGCAGGATGATCCGATTGGATGCCCACCCGTATTTTTAATACCGGATATAAGCTACATTAAAATGAAGCCAAATTCTTCAAAAATCGCCTCCTTTCTTGCAGTTTGGGCCCTCTATACCCTCATCCAGGGCTGCGTTCCCGCGAAACAGCTGGAATTGTCCAAGCAGAAGGAGAAAGCCTGTGCCGAGGAGAACACCCGTCTGAAAGACCAAAATCTGCAATTGACCAACGACAACAAAGATCTGACGACAGAAGTTGAATCGTTGCGCAAGAAGACGTCCGATCTGGCCAACGATACCACCACGCAGGGTATGGCTTACCGTCGACTGACCAACCTCTACCAGGAATTGACGGAATCCTACGACAAACTGTTGGCCAATAACGAACGATTACTCAACGGCAACACCGAAGAAACGCGCAAACTCATCAGTCAGTTGAATCTGGCCCAAGAGGATCTTCAGCGGAAAGAAGACCGGTTGCGTCGCGACTCCCTCACGCTGGCCGAGCGGGAACATAACCTGGATTCCTTGAAAGATTACCTGAAAGAACGCGACGAACGGGTACGCGAACTGGAATCCATCCTCGGTCGCTCGGACAGCACCGTGTCGGCTCTGCGCAACGCCGTGAGTCAGGCGCTGCTCGGCTTTGAGAACAAAGGCCTCACCATACAGCAGAAAGGCAGCCGCGTCTATGTCTCCATGGACGAACAGCTCCTTTTCGCTTCGGGATCCACGATGATCGAGAAAAAAGGAGAGGAAGCGCTGCGTAAGCTTTCCGATGTTCTGGAAACCAACCAGGACATCAACATCACAGTCGAAGGCCATACCGATAACGTTCCCATCTCAGGCACCCTGCCCAGCGGGGCCCGCGACAACTGGGAATTGAGTGTGCTCCGGGCCACCTCCGTCACCAAGATCCTCCTGAAGGATTCAAGCATCGACCCGGTCCGTATCACCGCTTCCGGCCGTGCTTCCTATTCACCCATCGATACGGCTAACACCAAAGAGGCACGCAGCAAGAACCGCCGTACGGAAGTGATCCTCACGCCTAAGTTCGATGACTTGTTGAAAGTCCTCGACCAGATCAATCAGGAAGCTAAATAATTCGGGATAGCATTAACGGTTGGCAAACTGACCGTAGATCGCTTTCTTTTTCCACGTAAACGTATAGGCCGCTTCCACCGATAAAAAGGTGAAGGCATCTTTCAACCCGGGATTACCACGCGGACTGGTAGCGGGACCGATGTATCCGTTCGTTCCGCGACCGGTAGGATCGGAAATGTATTTCGCCAATTCGTAATCACGATCATCGGGGAAAGCAGACCTCAACTCGTCATACGTAGCGTAGCGGTCGCTGGCATCATCCAGAAAATCCGTGAAGAAATAGTAGTAGTTCAATTCCATCGAACAGGTCCACTGCTTGTTGACCGCGTAACGAACCCCGGCTCCCAGCGGAATGGCTACGTTCCACAACGAATAGGGAACGGACTGGTGAATCTCTTTGTTGTATCCTTGCCCTTCGGTTTTCCATTCCCGGAGATCGGTTTCATAGTCGCCGTCTTTTTGGACCACGTTACCGACGTGCTGTGCGTTGTCGGGAACATCACGTACCGTTCCGTCATTCCAGAAATAATACCGGTTCGACATGGAGACATCGCCGCGGAACAGATCCGCCTTAGGTCTGCCGTGAAAGATACCGACCGATGCGCTGAGGAAGAAAGAGAAGGTGGGCTTCCAAAGCGGCTGATGCCGATTGAGGAAGAAATTATACGTCAATCCCGTCTCAGCGCCGAACAAATCATTCCTGAAACTCAAGCCGCGGAGATAATTGCGCAATTCCGTACCGGATTGCCCATGAAGCGGACTGGTCTCATCGTACTGCAGACGGTGCCAACTCAACCGCAATTGCATGTCAAACGTCTTATACCGCGCGCGCGGATTACCGGTGAAGTTGCGAAGGGTGACGGCGGCGCCGCTACTCAGGGAGCTGAACGGAAAATACGCTTCGTTGGCCAGGTCACCGACGTAATTGACCATACCTCCGGAAACAGCCACTTGCGCGCGCCGTTGACCCATGGATGTATGAGTGCCCAGGAGCCTGAACAAGAATACCAAGGGTAGGAAAAGTCTTTTCATGGCGAAGAAAACGTTATGGAAAGATAACGATAACAGACTTAGATAGTTACTGACTACAGTCAGTTTTTGGCCAACCGACCGAAATCGGGGTCATCTGCCGTCGCCTAGCCACCAATGGAGACCATGGAGCGGTTGACCGTGGGTTCGAACAACTGCTGTCCTCCCCATTGCTTTTCCTTGGACTCCATGGCTTGGCGAAGGATCTCTTCCACGGGTCTTCCCTCCCGAAGGGCCGTTCGCAGATCCAACTCATCCTTCGAAAAAAGGCAATTTTTAATCTTACCGTCGGCCGTCAGCCTGATCCGATTGCATCCGGAACAGAAAGGTTCACTCATGGTGCTGATGAAGGCAAACGTGCCGCTGAAACCCCAGACGCGATAGGCCTGGGCCGTGTCGTTCTTTTCCCGAGTCAACGGCTCAAAATCAAAATGTGCCGCGGCCCGTTCCAGCAGTTCGCGTGTCGTCATGAGCCGCTTGTCGGCCCAGCGGTTACCCGAGAATGGCATGAACTCGATGAAGCGCACCTGCAACGGGTAATCGCGGGTCCACCGGATGAAATCGGATACCTCATCGTCGTTGATACCTCGCATAACGACCATGTTCACCTTGACCTGGAAGCCGCGGTCCAGCAACAAGTGAATGTTGGAAAGCACACGATGCAGGTGATCCCGTTTGGCGATGGAAAGAAAACGTTCGGGTAGCAACGTGTCGAGACTGATGTTCAAGGATCGGACACCACAGGACTCCAGCGTATCGACATGATCATGCAACTTCAACCCGTTAGTCGTCAGGGTCAGTTCCTGCAACCCCTCCGTACGTAGCGCATGGATGCCCCGTAGTATGATATCAACATCAGGACGTACCAGCGGCTCGCCGCCCGTGAGCCGGATTTTTTTTACCCCGTGACGTACAAAAGCAGTAGCCAGCGTGAGGATTTCCGTGGCGCGAAGCAACGAATCGAAAGGACTGAAGACTGCATTTTCCGGCATGCAATAGGTACATCGCAAGTTACAGGCGTCCGTCAGGGAAATGCGGAGATAATCGTGTACCCGCCCAAAGCGGTCGGTAAGCAACGCGCTGTTCATATCGATCCGTTTGTTCCATCGTGACGCTCCTGACGCAGCACGTGAAAAAGATGAAGCAACGCGGGAAAAACGGCATCCATACTTTCACCGGCACCTTTGGTGGAGCCAGGCAAGGCCAATACCAGTGCGTCACCAATCATGCCCGCCACGCTGCGAGAGAGCATGGCATAAGGCATACGGAGCTGTCCATAATTGCGCATGGTTTCTTCGATACCGGGAATCGGTCGTTCCAGTATCGGACGTAAGGCTTCAGGGGTCACATCGCGGGGAGAAAGACCCGTACCGCCTACAAACAGCACCAACTGAAAACCCTGCTCCACCAATCGCTTGCATTCCCCGCGTATGATGTCTTTCTCATCCGGTACAACGCAGTAATACGGTTTGCTGAATCCGTGTTTTTCCAGCCGTTCCATGACTGCCGGACCGGCCTTGTCGACGGCTTGGCCGGCAGCGATGGAATCCGAACAGACAACCACCGCAGCCCGGGAGGCGGAAGCTACGTCTTTCAACCGCTCTGACTTTCCGCCGCGTTTTTCCAGTAACCGTATTCCTCCAATCTCAATCTGCTGATCGACTGGCTTCATCATATCATAGACCGTGAGGGCAGCCACCGATACACCGTGCAAGGCTTCCACTTCGACACCGGTCTTATAAATGGTTTTGACTTCCATCTCTATGCGCAACGTATTTCCCTCCGGGAAAAAATCGACAGCTGCATACTCGATGGGCAACGGATGACAATCCGGAATCAACTCGCTGGTTTTCTTCACGGCGAAAAGTGCCGCTACACGGGCGGACTCCATCACGTTTCCCTTGGGAACGCGATGCTCCAGTATGCGTGGAATGGAATCGGCATCACCGAAGGTGATGACCGCCACAGCTCGAGCATAACGGAGTGAATGGGATTTGTGGGTGATGTCGACCATGCGCGCGATCAGGTGTTGACTTTCCAACGGTGAGTATCGTCTTCGAATACCTCCTTACCCCATACGGGTAGTGTACTCTTTATCCATTCGACCAACTCGGCACAAGCCTGGATGGCTGAGGTACGATGCGGAGCTGAGACGAAAACAAACAGATTGATTTCGCCCGCGAGAACGCGACCCAAGCTGTGATACACGTGCATGCAGGTGAGTTCGTGTTTGGCAAAAAGTTCTTCGCGGAAAAGCCGATACGACTCTTCCGCCATTTCGTGGTATGCCGTAAAATCAATCGCCTTGACCGCTCGACCTTCGATGATATCGGCGCGGATCTGTCCCAGAAAAATCTGGTGCGCACCGATGTCCTGTCGCGTAGCGTGTTTCGCAATTGAAGTTCCGATGAATTCCGGAGAAACCGGGCCTTCAACGAACAACGTCTTTTTGCGGTGGGTGCTCGACATGGGTGAGTTAGATCAGCGGGTGGAATCCAACATCAGGCGTTTGATCCCGCTGAAACCGAATTCTTCTTGCAAGATACGAACCGCCAAGGCACTTCGGTAACCCGAAGCACAACAGACCGTGATGTTCCGGTCTCGGGGTAAGGTGGCGACTTTATCACGCAATTCATACAACGGTATCGCGAATGCGCCGGGAACCGGTCTCTCCTCCTGCTCATAGGTTTCCCGTACATCCAGAATCCATTCATCTTCGGATTCTTCGGTCAGGTTCGAGGTGTTTTCATATGGATGACGCTGCAATTCCTCCCAGGAAGCAGGGGCGGCAGCGCAGGCCTTTTCATCCCGAAGAATAGCTATGGAAGACGTGGCCAGGGTCAGCAGATTGAGGGTGAACAACCGGCCTGCCTGCACAGGGCTTATGCCTGTCAAGAGCTTCAAGGCCTCGGAAGCCTGCAACGTGCCGATTACGCCAGCAGCCGCTCCAAGGGTTCCGGCGGTGCCCATG
>CAYWDY010000050.1:6743-12048 GCA_964455985.1 uncultured Flavobacteriales bacterium | reverse complement strand
ATGACACGCATCACGCCAGTTTCAGCCTCCGATCTGCATCGTGGTAAGTACTGGTTTCCTAATCCTAATGCAACCCGTTATCTCTTTGCGCCTTCTGCCTTCAGCTTAAAGCGGGGTGAAGGATATTACCAGAATACCTACATCGTACTGAATTCATTCAATGTGGGAGTCACGGATAACATCACAATCGGTGGTGGCTTTGAATTGACCTCGTTGCTGATCAAAGGATCGGGAGGGCCGATATTCTTTCTCACGCCGAAAGTGAGCATACCGGTCAACGATCGCTTTCGCGCAGCGGCCGGTGTGCTTTACGTGAATGTCCCGGACCTATTCAGCAACCAGCGAAGCGGTGGTGGTATCGCCTACGGGGTGGGAACGTTCGGAACTCCGAACAGCAACTTCTCAGCCGGACTGGGTTGGGGGTTCATTCAGGGTGACTTTTCGACCAATCCCGTAGTCACCTTGAGCGGCATGCACCGCGTTTCCAGAAAGGTCGCCTTGGTCACGGAGAACTGGCTCATTCCAGCCGATGGGTACTACGGCATTTATTCCTACGGCGTACGGTTCTTCGGCGAAAAACTAGCCGTAGATCTGGCCTTCTTGAACAACAGGGACATAGCTTCGGTGTTAGTATTAGGTGTTCCTTATATCGACTTTGTCGTGAAATTCTGATCGGGTGGCAAAGCGATTCCGGTTTCCGATACTCGACTTTCTATTGCTGAGCACATTTGGTTTAACTATCCTTTTTTTTCGGAGTATAGATTACGGTGTCCATCAGTTGTATGGACAATGTCATATCATCATCGCATCCCGACCAGTGGATGTCGTTCTGCACGATCCGATGATTCCCGACAGCATAAAAGCCAAGCTACGCTATATTCAAGCGATCGAGAAATTCGGAGTACAAACGTTGGGACTCAAACCCACCTCGAATTACCAAACCTATTATGACCAACAAGGCAAACCTGTTCTTTGGGTGGTCACAGCCTCTGAACCCTATCGATTAGTACCATACACGTGGTATTTTCCATTCCTGGGTGCAGTTTCCTACAAGGGTTTTTTTGAGCCGGAGAGAGCGAAGGCGTTAGCCGAGGATTTGGGAACTGAGGGATGGGACGTATATCCGTATGACGTGGAAGCCTGGAGTACCTTGGGTTGGTTTTCGGATCCAATCCTTTCCGGAATGCTCGACCGTGACGAAGGACGACTGGCGGAGTTGGTGTTGCATGAGCTGACGCATGCTACGGTATATATTTCCGGGCAGGTTGACGTGAATGAGAATTTGGCGTCGTTCATCGGCGAGCAAGGGGCCTTGGCATACCTGAAGTCAACCTTCGGCGATACGTCAAAGGTGTTTCTGAACTACCGGCAAAAGCTGAACCGCGATGAGCGTATCACGCAGCACATGGTCCGCGGGGCGCAACGGCTGTCCGCTTTATATGCCAGTGAAACTTTTCAAGCCAGTTCGCAGCGTGACGCGCTCAAGCAACAATGTCTCGACTCCATAGTGACGACGATCGATACACTGGGAGATCCAATCCTTTCCAACCGCTGGAGAAAACGCAAATGGAACAATGCTCACTTTTTAAGTTATCTGCGCTATGATGCCCGTAAAGATTCACTCGGGAAAGTAGTACAACGGGAATTCGATGGAAAGTTGAACTTAGCCATTGCGCATTGGAAGAATACCTTGAACTGAGTCGAACGGACTTGCCACGTCATTGTCATTCCTGCTCATCAGGCGATTACAAACTTTTTCCGAAAATCCGGTAACGCTTGTAGACCGTGCCGCCGATGCGTTCCATCTCGGCGCGCATCCGGTAGTTATCTTCCAGGATGAGGTGGCTGTCCATGTGTGTGAACCCTTTGCTCCGCGCCGTGGCTAGCAAATCAATTCCAAGCAGGGTGGTGAGTCCCTTTCCCTGGTAATCTGGATGAACAGCGCCCAACAGCAAGTCGAGCTGCCGACTTCGCTTCATGGCAGTAAGGATATGGATGAATCCAAAGGGGAAAAGATGACCGTTGCAGCGTTGCAGCCCCGCGCTGAAATCCGGCACGGCGATCACAAAGGCGATGACCCGGTCCTGATGGTCCACGACGATTTTGATCAATTCGGGTGGGAGTATGGGAAGGTATTGTTTTTCCAACGTGCGCATTTCTTCACGGGTCATCGCGGAGAATCCCATGATCGGTTTATAGGTCTCGTTGATCAATTCAAAGACCGGCTGGATGTAGGGTTTCAGTGCCGCGCGACGATTGAAACGAAGCAGCCTTACAGGCTGTCGCTCGGTGATGCGGGTCGCAATACGCTGGTACAGTTCCGGTATCTGATCGGGAACGGGTGCCCGATACACTACACAATCTTTGTGTTTGTGGTAGCCTTCCCGTTCGATAAGTCCAGGCAGGTAGGATGGGTTGGTAGCGGTTGAGATGACGGGCAGGTATTCCAACCCTTCGACCTGTGCTCCTTCGGGATCCTTATCGGAAAAACCGAAAGGTCCGATGATCCGATTCATGCCTGCATCCTTTGCCCAGCGTTCTGCGGTATGGAGCAGTAAATGAGAAACTGTTGGATCGTTTATGCTCTCCAGCGCATAGAAGCGCGCGGTTTTCTCTCCGTGTGTTTCGTTGTAGGCGTCATGGATGATGCCCATGATACGGCCAACGGCAACGCCATCGCGTACGGCCAGCCATCGTTCCACCCGGGCAAGGCGATGCGACGGATTCTTATCTTTCTGGTGAAAAGTCCGTTCGTCGGACCATACCGGTGGCACCCAATTCGGTCTTTCCTTGCCGCTGATGGATCGGGGAAGGTGGATGAACGCCGAAAGCTCTTTTCGGGTGCGAACGGGCAGCAGGGTGATAGCCATGATTGGTAACCGAAAATGTACACCGAATCGCTACGTATTGCAACCTTTTCCACCCCCGATTTTGTTATCTTTGAAACCATTTTCAGCCCTCCATGCAACCTGTAACACCCTATAAGCCAACTCACAAGGTCCGTATCGTTACGGCCGCTGCCTTGTTTGACGGACATGATGCTGCCATCAATATCATGCGTCGCATCATCCAATCCAGCGGAGCAGAGGTCATCCACCTCGGTCATGACCGGTCGGTGGAGGAGGTGGTCAATTGCGCTATCCAAGAGGATGTGCAAGCCATTGCCATGACCAGCTACCAGGGCGGTCACATGGAGTATTTCAAGTACATGCACGATCTGCTCCATGAAAGGGGCTGTGGTCATATCCGAATTTTCGGTGGAGGCGGCGGAGTTATTCTGCCTCATGAAATCGAGGAGCTGCATCGGTATGGCATCACCCGGATCTACTCGCCCGACGACGGTCGTGCGATGGGGTTGCAGGGTATGATCAACGACCTGCTCATGAAATCCGATTTCGCTACCGTGACGGAACTGAACGGTGAGGTGGGAAAAATTTCAGGACGTGACATCCGCTCCGTTTCGCGATTGATCTCCTTCGCAGAGAATAAGCCGGATGACTACCAGACAGCACGCACCGCTTTGGCGGAATCGGTAAAGGACAAAAAAGTTCCTGTCTTGGGTATAACCGGAACCGGTGGTGCCGGAAAATCTTCCCTGGTGGATGAATTGGTTCGACGCTTCCTGATCGATTTCAAGGAAAAGAATATCGCCATCGTTTCGGTGGATCCCTCTAAGCGTAAGACCGGTGGCGCCCTGTTGGGTGACCGCATCCGGATGAATGCCATCAATCATCCACGTGTTTACATGCGTTCACTGGCTACGCGTCAGTCTAATCTCGCATTATCCAAATACGTCCAGGATGCCGTCGATATATTAAAAGCAGCCTCTTACGATCTTATCATTCTCGAAACATCCGGTATAGGTCAGAGCGATACCGAGATTCTGGATCACTCGGACGTCTCCATGTATGTGATGACGCCCGAGTACGGAGCCGCTACGCAGTTGGAGAAGATCGACATGCTCGATTTCGCCGACATCATCGCGCTGAACAAATTCGACAAGCGAGGCGCTTTGGATGCGTTGCGCGATGTCAAGAAACAGTACAAGCGCAACCATCAGCTTTGGGAAACGGACGATGAAGTCTTGCCGGTGTTCGGCACCATCGCCTCTCAGTTTAATGATCCGGGAATGAACCGGCTTTACCGGTCGCTGATCGATAAGCTGAACGAGAAATTATCTCTTGGCTGGAACAGTCATTTTGAAATGACAGGCGAGATGTCGGAGAAGATCTACATCATTCCTCCGGCCCGCACGCGTTACCTCAGTGAGATTTCTGAAACCGTCCGTTCTTACAACAAATGGGTCGAAGCCCAAGCCGCTATCGCCCAACGACTTTTTGGAATACGTAAATCGCTGGAGGCATTGGCCGATAGCGATCTGAAAGATAAAGCGCCGATCAAAGTGGCCTTGGATGAGTTGTACAAGTCATCCACATTGGCACTGGACGGACACAATCTTCAGCTACTGGAGCAATGGAACACGAAGGTGGACCGTTATCACCAGGAATATTATTCTTATCCGGTTCGCGATAAGGAAATCAAGGTGAAGACGACTACACTGTCGTTGTCAAAAACCGAAATTCCAAAAATTGCGACACCGCGTTATGAGGCGTGGGGCGAAGTCCTTCGCTGGAACCTGCAGGAGAATTTCCCCGGTGAATTCCCGTACACCGCCGGTGTATACCCGTTCAAACGGACCGAAGAAGATCCTACACGCATGTTCGCCGGCGAGGGTGGTCCAGAGCGTACCAACCGCCGATTCCATTACGTGAGTATGGGCATGCCTGCCCGTCGCTTGTCAACGGCATTTGATTCGGTCACGTTATATGGACATGACCCGGACCGTCGTCCGGATATCTACGGTAAGATTGGAAACAGCGGAGTCTCTATTTGTTGCCTTGATGATGCCAAGAAGCTGTATAGCGGATTCAACTTGGCTGATCCCAAGACGTCCGTATCGATGACCATCAACGGTCCCGCAGCGATCATGACGTCCTTTTTCATGAATGCCGCCATCGATCAGCAATGTGAGCTGTACATCAAAGCGAACGGATTAGAAGCTGAAGTGGAAGCCAAGATAACATCTATCTACGAGGCCAACGGATTGAAGCGGCCACGCTATCAGGGCGACCTCCCTACGGGAAATGACGGTCTCGGGCTGATGCTCCTCGGCGTGACCGGTGATCAGGTCCTTCCTGCAGACGTTTATGAACGCATCAAGAAGGATACGTTGAAGCAGGTACGAGGTACGGTGCAAGCAGATATCCTGAAGGAGGATCAGGCGCAAAACACCTGCATATTCTCC
>CAYWDY010000050.1:6333-6733 GCA_964455985.1 uncultured Flavobacteriales bacterium | reverse complement strand
ACTGATGGGCGATGTCCAGCAGTATTTCATCGATCGCAGCGTACGTAATTTTTATTCGGTCTCTATTTCCGGATACCACATTGCTGAAGCGGGCGCTAATCCGATCACGCAGCTGGCGTTCACGCTGTCGAACGGGTTCACCTATGTGGAGTATTACCTGTCACGCGGAATGGACATCAACCAGTTCGCGCCGAACTTGAGTTTCTTCTTCAGTAATGGCATCGATCCGGAGTATGCGGTCATCGGTCGTGTAGCCCGCCGCATCTGGGCCAAGGCCATGCGCATGAAATACGGTGCGGATCAACGCTCTCAGATGCTGAAGTACCACATACAGACATCCGGTCGGTCGTTGCATGCCCAGGAGATCGATTTCAATGATATACGGACCACCTTGCAGGCC
>CAYWDY010000050.1:0-6323 GCA_964455985.1 uncultured Flavobacteriales bacterium | reverse complement strand
TACGAATGCCTATGATGAAGCCATCACCACGCCTACGGAAGATTCCGTTCGCCGGGCTATGGCCATTCAGCTGATCATCAACCGCGAGCTTGGACTGGCCAAGAATGAGAACCCGTTGCAGGGATCATTCATCATCGAAGAGTTGACGGACTTGGTGGAAGAAGCGGTCATGGTCGAGTTCGACCGTATCACCGAGCGGGGAGGGGTGTTGGGTTCCATGGAGACGATGTACCAGCGTGGAAAGATTCAAGAAGAGAGTTTGCATTACGAAATGCTGAAACATACCGGAGAGTATCCTATTGTCGGCGTGAACACCTTCCTCTCGTCAAAAGGATCACCTACCATCATCCCAGCTGAAGTCATCCGTGCGACACAGGACGAAAAGGAGTATCAGATTTCTATGCTGAACGAGCTGCATCGTGCCGGTGACTCCGTCGCGTCCGTTCGTTTGAAGGAACTCCAGCTCGCCGCCATCCAAAACCGGAACATGTTCGAAGTGCT
Organism: uncultured Flavobacteriales bacterium; assembly: GCA_964455985.1. Classification (GTDB taxonomy): domain Bacteria; phylum Bacteroidota; class Bacteroidia; order AKYH767-A; family 2013-40CM-41-45; genus Pollutiaquabacter. Next base: position 5,822 of record CAYWDY010000050.1, on the reverse strand, counting down.
TATGGAAGTATCGAAAGTCTGCTCGCTCGGCCAGATCACCAAGTCGCTGTTCGAAGTGGGCGGTCAGTACCGTCGTAACATGTAAATCGGTCGGAGATGGCGACCAGGATACGAGGGCTTTTGGCTATCCGCATGTTTGTTCTGTGCGGTTTTTTTCTCCTGTATTCATTGGTCATTTGCGCTGCTTCATTCGAGATTTCAGCGGACTTGTTCGGGCGGTCTTTCACGCAGTCGAATATGGGCGATGTGTTGAATGTCTGCGGCTATCGCAATATCGACTGTAGTTCGTCGCCCATCGGTTCAGGCTGCGCCATCACCGACCAGGTCGGTCTGGATGTAAGGTATCCGGACCTCAGTCTGGCGGCATCTTATCGCTGGAACAAGCGGTTGGGGCTTTCAGGTGCATATGGATTCAACCGCTTTACCGAAGTAAGCTACGGGTATTGGAATGCAGTAGATCCCACAGAGGATGGGTTGACCTTGGGCACCCGCGTACATACGCTGGATGTGTTGGCGGATTTTCACTTGTTTCCTTACCCGCGCGATAAGAAAATCGGTTTCGACATCATTGCGTCGGGGGGATTGTCGTTCATTCGACTGAAGGAGTCCGTCGATGCCCATGTGCCTGATGCCAACGGTGAAACGTATGAGAAGCAGGTGGCGTCCGTGTCAGGCGGCTTGAATGCGTTGTTCAATTTGCAACTCCGGCTCTACCTTCGGAAAGAGTTTTTCGTAGTGCCCTTTAAACTTCACTGGGCGCTTCCTGTGCTGCGTCCTTCTTTCGTGGAAACCGATTTTGATTCTTCCACGCAGCACCGCTTCCTGTTGGGCAGGAACTACACGTTCAAAGGGCTGTGGGTTACGATCGGTGGCGGAGTCGCGTTCTGATCAGTACAGTTCCGCCAACATGCAACGGGCACTGCCACCGCCCAGCTGTTCAGTCAGGGTGAGGTCAGAATGAATGACCTGGGTGTGTGCTAACAGGGTTTGTTGTTGGAACAGGGATAGTGAATTCCAGGCTCCGGTAGAAAGTACGAACACCGGTTCACCCTTATCGTTGGTGAGTTGCAGCCCGTTTCCGGCAAAGTGGTGAAGTTGTTCCAGTGACAGTTCTATAATTGTATGACCTGATTCATTCAAGTGCTGATTCAATGCGCTTCGCTCCGAAGCTTGACGCACGGCGTCTTTTCCTACCAGCATGAAACCATTCCCAGCGGCGATGACGACGTTCGTGTGATAAATCGGTTTTTCGTTCATGTCCTGCGCTGCAAACAAGACGGGCCGGTAATCCATCTTCTGACACCATTCGATGACCAGTTTGGGATGGGTCCGGTCTGAAACAGAAGCGTATGCCACCCGGTTGACCCGATCCAGCACCAGGCTTCCGGTGCCTTCCAGTATCCTGCCTGACTTTTCATATTCAGTAAAGTCGAGGGTAGAACGGTATTGTGAAGAAAGCCATTGAATGATTTCGGGTCGGCGTTCCCAACGGCGATTCCCCGCTTTCATCGGATAAAGTATAAGCGTTTGATTGCGGTGCGTGGAAAACCAGTTGTTTGGAAATATGGCGTCCGGGGTGTCCAACGCATCTTCTTGGTTGAAAATTCGTGTCTCGATTCCCTGATCTTGCAGTGCTTGAGCCAATTGATCGAATTCCAAGGCTATTCTTGACTCAATCTCCTCGCGGGAGTACACATATTCAATCGACTGGAAATGGTTGTCCTGGATGGTCTGAGGATTCAGGTGGAAATTCCGGGGTCTGACCATCAATACGCGTCGAGCAAAAAGTGAGGTGGGCATAGCAGGAAGGTGGAAGAAAAACGAAGGTACTCAATGTTCAATCGTTTTCGGACGGCTTTTCCGACGCAGGAATTCTGATTCCTTACCCTGAATTAATTCAGATAATACCTAAAAATGTATCGGTTTTCAGGCAAGATGGGGTTTTCAAAGCACTATTTCTAAGAATTCTTACCGTTGTAATCCATCGGTGCCGTTTAGACATTGTCGGTTCGGCATTTGGGGTATCATTGAAAAAAAACAGAACGCCATGAAGAACGAACCGTTGATGACCTATGATCATATCCATGGAGAAGATCATGAGGTGCCCAAACTTCGAAAAGTCGAAGACGAGCGCGAATCCCTTCCCATCAGTCTGTATATGCTTTTGGTGGTGGATGCCGTCCTGATCTCTGCGATCTTATTCATCACCTTCAAGATAATCCTGTAGCCTAAAAACGACAAACCCGCTTCAGGTCCGGACCCGGCTCAACGCCGGGTTTTTTTATTTCCCGTAAGTCAATCTTGCCGATTCATCCTTTTCTTATTTTTGAATGAACGTGCAAGCATCATGAAACGACTACTTACCCTACTGTCTATCTTATCATGCCTTTTCGTAAAGGCTCAAATTACCCTCACGCCCTATGTCACCGGCCTTTCTGTGCCCGTTGATATTCGGAATTGCGGCGACAGCCGACTGTTCGTGGTGGAGGAGGTGGGACGTATTCGGATCATTGATTCTACCGGCACGCTGCTATCCACTCCCTTTATGGATATCTCCGCCCGCGTGCTGTACAACGGAGAACAAGGCTTATTGGGCCTGGCGTTCGCACCCGATTACGCCACCACCGGTTACTTCTACGTCAATTACACCTCGCGTCCCAGCGGCCGTACTACCATCTCCCGTTTCCGGGTGACCGCCGGCGATCCGAATATCGCCGATCCGAATTCCGAAGAGATTCTTTTCACCATCTATCAGCCTTACTCCAACCACAACGGCGGAAGTATCGCCTTCAGTCCTATCGACGGGTATCTCTATATCGGGACCGGCGACGGTGGCTCTCAAAATGACCCTGGCAATCGCGCACAGAATCCCGATTCCTTATTGGGAAAGCTGCTGCGTATTCAAGTGACTTCCGGCGTGCCGGGATATACCATTCCTCCCGGTAATCCGTTCGCGCAACAGCCCTCGCAGGGCCGTGGCGAAGTATGGGGAATCGGCATGCGCAATCCATGGCGCATCAGTTTCGACCGCCTCACCGGCGATCTGTGGATCGGCGACGTAGGTCAAAATACGTGGGAGGAAGTGGACATGGAGCCGGTCGGCACCACTCAAGGCCGCAATTACGGCTGGCGTTGTTACGAAGGAGCGCACACCTTTAATACCACCGGTTGTGCTGCTGCTTCCGCCTTCACTCCTCCCGTGTGGGAATACCAGCACCTCACGGGTAACTGTTCCGTGACCGGCGGTTATGTGTATCGTGGTGCCCAGTATGCTAACATGTATGGCAAGTATTTCTTTACGGATTACTGCGTCAATCAGATGCGGACGCTACAACGCTTGAACGGATCGTATGCCCATACCAACTTGGGTACACTCGCGAATGGATCCTACGTCGCTTTCGGCGAAGACAAGTGGGGAGAACTTTATGCAGCTGATGCGGTCAACGGACGAATCATGCGTTTCCGCGGCACCGCTTGTCAGCCGGTCGCTGCTATCCAAGGCGGACTTTCCGATACGTTATTCGTTTGTGGCAGCGCCTCCCTGACGCTGTCTACTGCTAAAGGAAACGGGTTTCAGTATGACTGGAATGTGGCTGGGGTTCCATCCCTCCACGACTTCGATACGCTTACGGTGGAGCCGAATGGTTCCCCGGTGCAGGTCATAGTCACGGTCACCGATACCGGTGGATGCACAGCGTCTGATTCGGTGCTTGTGTTGCCCGTTGCTCTTCCCGTTGTTTCAATAAGCGGTCTTGATACACTGTATTGCATAGACGATGCACCTATCGCTGTGCTTCCTTTTCCGCCCGGAGGAACGCTGTCCGGCACTGGCATCTCCGGTATTTCCTTCGATCCGGTGCTTGCTGGAGAAGGTACACATGTCATCAGCTATTCATACACCGACAGCTACGGTTGTTCGGCTGACACGTCGGTCACTACCCGCGTCGACTTGTGCCTCACTGCGGATCAGGCTACAACACTCGCTAGGCCTGCTTTGTATCCTAATCCGGCTGACGGCCAGTTGGTGTTGGAATTACCATCACGTTTGGAACAAGAGGTGGAAGTGCGTTTGATGGATATTACTGGAAAACTGGTGTTGAATGAAACCTACCATCTTACCCCGGGAAGGATTCATCCTACCTGGCAGACGTCCACTTGGTCATCAGGAACTTATGTGGTTCAACTCAAGTACGGTAACGGAGATTCCTGGATGTCCCGGATAAATATCGTTCATCCGTAATCGTTACTTCGGGGCTACCCGCACCAGATAAAATGCGATGCCTGCATAAATCAGATTAGGAATCCACACGGCGATGACGGGAGGCATGGCTCCGCTCGCAGCAAAGGTGTTGAATACCTGCATGAACAGGATGTAGGAGAAGCTCAACGTGATGCCAAGGCCCAGCTGAGCCCCGATTCCGCCGCGTGTCTTGCGGCTGGAAAGCGATACACCGATCAGCGTCAGAATGAAGGTGGAGAAGGGGACGGCGAAGCGCTTATACTTCTCGACAAGGTACGGATTGATGTTGTTCGATCCCTGTTCACGCTCTTCCCGGATGAATGCCGTCAGCGTGGGATTGTCCATGGCTTCGACAATGTTCAGCCTACGGCGGAAATCGGAGGGGTGCATATCAAGCACGGTGTCAAGAGAAATCCCGTTATACATGCTTTCGCGCTGACCGTCGAAACTCCGGACGTAAAACCGTTCAATATGCCAGCGGGAAGTTGTGCTGTCCCAGCGAATACGGTCTGAATTCAGGTACCACACACGCTGGCCTTTCTCCAACTTTTCCATGGAGAACCGGTAGCCGATATTCTCGCTGTTGTTGTAGCTCTCCAGATAAACAAACGTGCCGGGGTCAATCTGCCGGTGGATGTTGCGTAGGTTAAACGTGACGGGATTCTTGATATAGGTATTTTCGAATTCCAGTTTAACCTTGTTGGAGTGTGGGATGACCCAGCCGTTGAAATAGATGAGCAGCGTCGTGATGATAGCTGATGATAGCAGATAGGGGTAAAGTAGCCGGCGAAAGCTAACACCCGAGTTGAGGATGGCCACAATCTCCGTATTGGCTGCCATCCTCGAGGTGAAGAAGATCACCGAGATGAATACGAACAGCGGCGCGAAGAGGTTGGCGAAATAGGGAATGAAGTTCAGGTAATAATCGAAGATGATTTTCTCCAGCGGCGCCTTCTTTTCAATGAAGTCGTCCAGCTTTTCCGAAATATCGAACACGACAGCAATCAGAATGATCAGTCCCAGGGAGAAGAAGAAAGTCCCCAGGAATTTTCGTGTGATGTATCGGTCCAGCAGTTTCATGCGAGGGCAACGGAATTACAACCGGCGAGTGACTTTTTCAACCATTACCTTCTTCCAGGAAGCGAAGTCGCCTTGAATGATGTGCTGCCGCGCTTCGGTGACCAACCACAGGTAAAAGGCCAGGTTGTGGATAGTGGCGATCTGCGCACCTAGTATTTCTTTCGATACGATCAGGTGACGCAAGTAGGCTTTGGAGTAGTTGGTGTCCGCAAAACTGGCTCCTGCCGGATCGATAGGCGAGAGGTCATCCTTCCACTTCTCGTTCCGGATATTGATGATGCCCTCCGAGGTGAACAACATGCCGTTGCGGGCGTTGCGAGTGGGCATGACGCAATCGAACATGTCAACGCCAAGTGCAATCGATTCCAGAATATTGGCCGGCGTACCGACACCCATGAGGTACCGAGGTTTGTCAGCCGGAAGGATAGAGCAAACCGTTTCAGTCATCGCATACATCTCCTCGGCCGGCTCACCTACGGACAACCCGCCGATGGCATTTCCT
>CAYWDY010000049.1:7931-12067 GCA_964455985.1 uncultured Flavobacteriales bacterium | reverse complement strand
GCTTTTTTAGATCGGCTGAAAAAAAATCCGCCTGCTGACTTGGATCATGCCACCAACGAGTGCCATGATTTAGCTTTTACACAAATCGATTGCTTGAAATGTGCCCATTGTTGCGCCACCACCGGCCCGCTATTTCGCTCCAAGGATATTGAACGATTGTCTGATCATCTCCGGTTGCGTCCAGCCGACTTCGTCACTCAGTATCTGCGTGAAGATGAAGACCGAGACTACGTATTCAAAAAAATGCCATGCCCGTTCCTCAAGGATGACAAGTGTTGTAGCGTATATGAATCACGCCCGGGATCTTGTCGGGATTATCCTCACACCCAACAACGGGAGGTTCGTAAAAAGCTGGATATCATGTATCATAATGCCTTTATCTGTCCGGCAGTCGCTCGCGTGGTCAGCCTTCTACAGGATAGATATTGAAAGGCCTTGCTACGGCCAAGTATCGCCAATCCGGGTGGCCACCGCATTTCTAACATAGTTTAACGAATAGTAATGAACTGTTGGCACGTACCTTGCGTTGCGCTGACGACTTTTACAACCCCATCACCTTTATGCCCGCTCATTTTACGGTTCATCAACTCTTCTTGACCTCCTTAGGTCTTCCATTAGGTTCGCAAGAGGTTCATATTCATGACAATGTAATTCATGGGCAAGAGGAAGCAGGTTCATTTTTAGACAACCTTAAATCGCTTGGTGCCAAGGAAAAGATTATCTATCTCGAAAATGGACATTCCGAATCCGAATTCTTGGAGTTGATAAAGCAAGCGGATTACCCACTTCTTGTCTTCCTCGACTATAAAGGAAAGTTAACCCCACATTTTTTTCAGCGGGAAGGGAAGGCATGGAAAGTGACTGTGATCAACGATGATGGAACTCTAGGACAGGTTTTTGGAGGTTGGGAAAAGTTGCCTGAGTCTTTTTTCAAGACATCTGGCTCGCATAGGCAAGAAAAGTTCGCGGTCGTCACGGCTTTCCCCGATCAATCCTTTTTCAGTACGGGAGAAAATCAAGCCCACGGTGGAAATTCCAGGTTCAAGATGTTCTCCAAGCTGATGGAACTACTTGCTCCGGAACGCAAGGAGATCATGTATATCCTGATGTATGCCATTTTTGTCGGACTGATCAGTTTATCTCTTCCCCTTGGCGTACAGAGCTTGGTTGGATTTATCTCCAGTGGTCAGGTGGTCACTTCCTCGGTAGTCCTCATTTTATTCATCCTGCTTGGCATCGTATTGTCCGGAGTCATGACGATATATCAGCTGGAGTTGGTGGAATATTTGCAACAGAAACTATTTGCTCGGACTGCATTTGCTTTCGCATTCCGTATTCCGCGATTGCGTTTCGAATCCATGTTGAAATACTATCCGCCGGAGTTGATGAATCGCTTCTTTGACACCTTGACGCTACAGAAAGGTATTCCCGTTCTCCTCATAGATTTATCGGCTGCAATCCTGCAAGTACTTCTGGGGGTAGTCTTGTTGTCGCTGTATCATCCCTTGTTCATTCTTTTGGGATCGCTTCTGATCATTTCTTTGATTATCGTACTTCGATTGACTGGTCCAAAAGGCCTGAATACTGCTTTGTTGGAATCAGACCACAAATACAAATTGGCGAATTGGCTGGAAGAAATGGCACGTTCGCTGAGCACCTTCAAGCTGGCGGGCAACACAGGATTAGCCATGGAGAAAACGGATTATCATGTCAGCAACTATATCCGCGCGCGTGAGTCCCACTTTAAGATACTTAAATTCCAATATTACAGTTTTGTTGTTTTCAAAGGGCTGATTACCGCCTTCTTATTGGTCATCGGCATGGTCTTGATTGTCGACCGGGAGATCAACCTCGGACAATTCGTAGCAGCGGAAATCGTCATCATCCTCATCATGAATTCGGTGGAGAAGATCATCATGAAAGTTGATGACGTGTATGATGTATTAGCCGGTGTGGAGAAAATCACCAAGGTGACGGGACTTCCCATCGAAAAGGATGGCATCTTCTCTTTGCCTGTCACTTCCGACCAAGGACTTCAATTATCGATACGAAACGTCAACTACCAGTATCCTGATCGGGACACTCCGGCCCTTAGTCATCTCAACATGGAAGTGTCAGCAGGGGAGCATCTTGGAATTGCTGGAAGTAATGGGTCGGGAAAATCCACACTGATCAATCTTTTGCTTGGACTCTATGATTCGTACACCGGTACCATTGCCTACAACGGCGTTTCTTTGACTGAAATCAGGCGCGCTGATCTCATGAATCATATTGGAAATTACGTCACCCAAGATCAGTTGTTTGATGGTACCGTACTGGAAAATATCACTATCGGCCGACGGGCTCCTAAAATGAACGATGTGTTTTGGGCCGTGGAAGCGGTAGGCCTCACGGAATACATAAATTCACTGCCGGGCGGTTTTCAAACTCAGCTAGTAGGAGGAGAGGTTCGTTTACCGGACTCTGTCGTGCAAAAGCTTATCATGGCGCGCAACATCGTTGAGCGACCTTCACTCCTGATTTTGGATGAGAAGAAACGGATTCTGGACATGATTCTAAGTAAAAATTATCACTGGACAGTCATCCTGGTTTCCAATGATCCCATGGTTCTCTCCGGTTGCGGTCGTGTTTTATTCATGCAAAACGGTTGTGTGTCAGATCAAGGTGATATGTCAACGTTGGCAAACCGTAATGAGGATTTCAATAAGTTGATCCGTTTTCAATCCTGAGCCACGATGTCTAAACCTACCAATCCTTCACCTATCGCTGACGAATCTTCCGGTTCCAAGGCTGTTTCCCTGGTTCGTAACACCAAGCATGTGAAACGGGCTGCTCGGTTATTCGCCATCTTTTTCATGGTCTTGTTTGCGATTTTGTTTGTGCCATGGACCCAAAACATTCGTTCCTACGGCTCCCTGACAACCTACCTTCCTCAGGATCGCCCACAGTCGGTACAATCCATCATTCCGGGTCGCATCGAGAAATGGTTTGTGCGTGAGGGACAGTTCGTGCATAAGGGGGATACCATTGTCCGTATTACTGAAATCAAGGAAAAATACCTTGATCCCAAACTTTTGGATCGACTCTCGGAACAGATAAAAGCGAAAGAGGGCTCTCAAAGTTCAACCAGCGGTAAGGTGGCTGCCTTGGCGGACCAGATCAAAGCCTTGCAGCAAGAAAAGGTGCTCTCCCTTCAAAAGGCCCGCAACAAGGTAAAGCAAGCGGAATTGAAAGTGCTCAGCGACAGCGCGGATCTGCAGGCAATCAAAGCGGATTTGGAAATCGCTCGCTTCCAGGCACGACGGGCCGATTCATTGCTAAAGCGAGGACTCATTGCACTTAACGAGCAGGAGCGAAGGAACCTAAAGCAACAGGAGTCAGTTTCCAAAGTGATTTCAGGTGAAAACAAGTTCATGTCAGCAAAGAATGAATTGATCAATGCCAATATCGAATTAGGATCCTTGGAGGCGGAGTATACCACCAAGATCAGCAAAGCCGAATCTGAACTCAATTCTGCGCTCTCGTATTTGTATGAAACCCAGTCCGAAATAGCCAAGATGAACATTGAGTTTTCCAGTCTTACTATCCGAAGTGGCTATTACTGTGTAACGGCTCCGCAAGACGGTTATGTTGTTCAAGCCAAGGTATCCGGGATCGGGGAGAACGTCAGCGAAGGAGACGTGATTTGCACGGTTATGCCGGCTTCTCCCCAACTAGCCGTTCAATTGTATGTGAAACCCATGGATATTCCTCTGCTAGAAAAGGGTCGAAAGGTGCGCCTTCAATTTGACGGTTGGCCAGCACTTGTTTTTTCCGGATGGCCGAATTACAGTTTCGGAACCTTTGGCGGAAAAGTAGCGGTCATTGATAACTTCGATACGGACGGTAACTACCGCATTCTGGTCGTGCCGGATGAAAACGATACGCCATGGCCCGAGCAGATCCGCGTGGGATCTGGTGCCTTTGGATGGCTCATGTTGAAAGATGTTCCGATCTGGTATGAGCTATGGAGAAATATCAATGGTTTCCCGCCAGATCATTATAAAAAAGAGGATAAGAAAAAACAGAAATCATGAGAGAGAAAATTTTGATCATATCCCTTTATTTTAAAGAACGCATCAAAAAGATATTCGTAT
>CAYWDY010000049.1:5244-7921 GCA_964455985.1 uncultured Flavobacteriales bacterium | reverse complement strand
TCATGTTGAAAGATGTTCCGATCTGGTATGAATTGTGGCGACAATTCAACGGTTTTCCTCCGGATTATATGGGAAAGACTTCGATGGATTCTAAATCAACCTATAAAAAGTCAACCTCGTCCGCGACTAAAAAGGAGGCTGAAGAATGATGCGGAATTTTCGTCGATGGGTTTCCGTTTTGCTTTTCGGATCACTCATCTTTTCATCGTCTCTATCCATAGCGCAGGATTCCTTGCGTTTGATGACACTTCAAGATGCCTACGGTTTGGTGCTGGCCAATCATCCGATGGCCAAATTGGCAGCAACCTTTCCTGAAGTTGCCAGACAGGAAGTGGTCACGGCAAGAGGAGCATTTGATCCCACTTTTAAAAGTGTTTTGGACCAGAAAGAGTTTGACGACAAGTCGTACTGGAACACGTGGCAAAGTGCTCTTGTTGTTCCCTTGTGGCCCGGTATTGATGTCAGGCTGAAATATGACCAGAATACCGGCGTTAATTTGGATCCTACGGAAGTAACCCCCGAAAATGGTCTTACCTACGCCGGGTTCAGTGTTCCCATAGGTCAGGGCCTTCTGATGGACCAACGGCGTGCCACCCTTCAACAAGCACGCTTGACCACGACGATTGCTGTAGCCGATCAAGTCAAGGCCATCAATAAACTCCTTTGGATTGTTTCTAAGGATTATTGGGATTGGTCCTTTACGTACCAACGGAAACGACTTCACGAAGAAAGTCTTCGATTGGCGCAGATACGATTTGAAGCCATCCGCGACAGGGTGCTTTTTGGGGATCAGCCAGCCATCGATTCCTTGGAAGCCTTTATCGAGGTTCAGAACCGCGAGAATATCTTGAATCAGTCGACACTCGAGTATATGAACGCGCGATTGCTTTTTTCCAATCACTTGTGGAGCAACGACGGAACACCCGTCGAATTGGCTGAATTTGTTTTTCCCCAGTCCTCTGTCGGAATGACTGGATTAACGACCGTGATGCCATTAGAACAATTGCTGGACTCAGCCCGACTCTCGCATCCGGAGTTGGTCAAGTGGACGGTCAAGATCCAACAGCTGGATGTTGAACGCCGATTGGCAGGACAAAAGCTTTTACCCAAGGTGGATCTGGATTATAATTTCCTCGCTCCGCAACAGGGTATATATCCATTTGAGGGGTATTATTCTCTGTCGTTCCAGAACAACTACCGTTTTGGCTTGTCGTTCAGCATGCCACTCTTTCTTCGTCAGGAGCGAGGCAAACTCCAACAGGCACGGATTAAAATCAATCAGTCTAAGTTGGAACAGGATCAGGTAAGCCGTACTATCGTCAATGAAGTCAAAGCGGCTTACAACGAATTGACTATGCTCAATGATCAGATCCGTATTCAGGAAGCGCAAGTCGTCAACGCCGAAAAAATGTTGGAAGGGGAGATGTTCCGTTTTTCGGAGGGGGAAAGCATGTTGTTCCTTGTAAACAATCGTGAAAACACCCTCATAGGCAGTCGTATCAAACTGGCTGAACTTCAAACCAAACTAGGCAAGAGTGTAGCGACTGTAAATTGGTCGGCCGGCCAACTTTGGGTAAGAGGGCAGTGACCATTCAATTGACACCTGATTCTTTACCGCTGAAAACCATCAATTGAGCATGGCGTTCCGGTTTGTCTAAAACAATTTGGGAATTAGATTGTCTTCAATCGATCCAAAGAAATTAAAATCCTGCTCAGCCGTAATCTGAAAAACAGTCGCTTACCTTATGATTCGAAGCAGTAGAATCTGTCACCTTTGTCGTTACCTTCGTCTACTCAAATTCTGAAATCACCAACACATTACCTATGCAATCCTATAACATCAACGGGGACGGTAAATGCCCCTTTATGAGTAACGTCGTAAAACACGTGGCCGGTACCGGTACCAAGAATCGCGACTGGTGGCCGAATCAGATCAACCTGGGTATTCTTCATCAGCATTCTCCCTCATCCAATCCGATGGGTCCTGCTTTTGATTACGCCAAGGCCTTCAGTCAACTGGATTACCAGGCCCTCAAAAAAGACTTGGTAGCCTTGATGACCGATTCTCAGGATTGGTGGCCGGCTGACTGGGGACATTACGGCGGGTTGTTTATCCGTATGGCTTGGCATAGCGCAGGTACCTACCGTATCGCCGACGGTCGTGGCGGAGCCGGAGCCGGAAACCTTCGTTTTGCCCCGCTGAACAGCTGGCCCGATAACGGCAATCTCGACAAAGCCCGTCGCCTGTTATGGCCTATCAAGAAAAAATACGGGAACAAGATTTCTTGGGCCGATCTGATGATACTTACCGGAAATGTGGCCTTGGAATCCATGGGATTCAAGACTTTCGGTTTCGGCGGTGGTCGGGTCGATATCTGGCAGCCGGAGGAAGATGTGTATTGGGGTAGTGAACAAGAGTGGCTGGGTGACAAACGCTATAGTGGCGATCGTGACCTGGAGAACCCCCTGGCTGCTGTTCAGATGGGTCTGATCTATGTTAATCCGGAAGGTCCTAACGGCAATCCTGACCCCGTAGCCAGCGGCCGTGACGTCCGGGAGACGTTCGGGCGAATGGCCATGAACGACGAAGAAACGGTGGCTCTGGTAGCCGGCGGGCATACCTTTGGAAAAGCCCACGGAGCGGGCGATCCTTCGTTGGTAGGTCCTGAACCTGAAG
>CAYWDY010000049.1:0-5234 GCA_964455985.1 uncultured Flavobacteriales bacterium | reverse complement strand
GCGGCCATCGAAGCCCAAGGCTTTGGTTGGATTAATGCCTTCGGTTCCGGTAAAGGTGTCCATACCACCACCAGTGGAATCGAAGGGGCCTGGAAGCCCAATCCTACGCGTTGGGACAACGGTTACTTCGATATGTTGTTTGGTTACGAATGGGAACTGACCAAGAGCCCAGCCGGTGCTCACCAATGGGTGGCTAAGAATTGCAAGCCGGAACATCTGATTCCTGATGCACATGACGCCAGTAAGAAGCACCCTCCCATGATGACTACGGCTGACCTGTCGTTGCGTTTTGACCCTGCCTTCGAAAAGGTATCCCGACGCTTCCACCAGGACCCTCAGGCATTTGCTGATGCTTTTGCCCGGGCTTGGTTCAAACTTACCCACCGGGATATGGGTCCAAAATCCTTATACCTCGGGCCTGAAGTTCCAGCCGAAGATCTGATTTGGCAGGATCCTATTCCAGCTGTAAAACACGCTTTGGTCGATGCGGCAGACATTGCTGCCCTGAAATCCACCATTTTGGCTTCAGGACTTTCCGTCAGCGAATTGGTTTCAACGGCGTGGGCATCTGCCTCTACTTTCCGTGGATCCGACAAGCGCGGTGGTGCCAACGGTGGTCGTATTCGCCTGGCTCCTCAAAAGAATTGGGAAGTCAATCAGCCGGCTGCGCTGTCAAAGGTGTTGACCGTTCTGGAGAAAATCCAGCAGGATTTCAACGCTACCGCTACCGGAAACAAGAAAGTATCAATGGCCGATATCATCGTTTTGGGCGGAGTGGCAGCGGTTGAAAAGGCCGCTAAGGATGCAGGACAGTCCATCCAAGTTCCTTTTACACCCGGACGAGCCGATGCTACGCAAGAGCATACCGACGTAGATTCTTTTGCTGTTCTTGAGCCGCAGGCCGATGGCTTCCGTAATTACTTGAAAAAAGAATACTCTGTTTCTGCGGAAGAGATGTTGGTTGATAAGGCCCAGTTGCTCACCCTGAGCGCGCCAGAAATGACGGTTCTGGTAGGAGGCTTGCGGGTTCTCGGTGCCAATGTCAACGGCTCTAAACATGGAGTCTTGACCCAGAAGCCGGGTCATTTGACCCAAGATTTCTTCGTCAACTTGCTGGATATGTCCGTTGTCTGGACTCCTGCCGCCGATGGTTCGTTTGAGGGTCGTGACCGTAAAACGGGTCAGCTGAAATGGACGGGTACTCGGGTGGATCTGATCTTCGGATCTAACTCCCAGCTTCGAGCCTTATCGGAAGTTTATGCACAGGATGATGCGAAGGAAAAGTTCGTCCATGACTTCGTGGCGGCTTGGACCAAAGTGATGAATTTGGATCGCTTCAACTTAGCCTGATTTAATCCGCTCTAAGAGTCTAAAAGGTCGCCTGAATGGCGGCCTTTTTCATTATGAGCCTGCCTTAAGGCTCAAATCATACCAGTAAGCCGTATTATTTGGTTTAGTCGAGAACTTTTTAGCGTTTGTCTTGTTTTCTTCCTCGATGACTGTTTACTGCCGTTTTCTATCCTTCACTTTTCTCTGTTTCATTTTTCAGGTCACTACCATTTCGGCCTGGACACTTGAGGTCGATTTCCGAAAAATAAACTCGGACGGAGGTGATATGCTGGTGGCGGTTTATAGCAGCCCGGTGGGTTTCCCGGCTGATGCGGCCAAGGCGGTCCGTTCCGGAAAAGCCATTCGAAAAGGGTCTGCGGCCTACATCCGATTCGATGACTTGCCGGCAGGAACCTATGCCGTAGCCGTTATCCATGACGCTAATTCTAACGCCAAGTTAGATACCAACTTCCTGGGAATTCCCAAGGAAGGCTATGGTGTCTCGAATAATGCCATTAACCGTTTCGGTCCACCGCATTTTCAGGATTGTGCGGTTAAACTCGACCACTCTACGCGTATTTCCATCGATCTAAGCTACTGAGGTATGTCGCGCAAAAAAATCATCGTCATAGGCAGTGGTTTCGGCGGTTTATCGGCTGCTATTCGTCTGGCCGCATCCGGAAACGATGTTACCATCTATGAAAAATTAGACCAGTGGGGTGGAAGGGCCTACCAGCATTCCATCAACGGATTTAAGTTCGATGGCGGCCCCACCGTCATCACGGCTCCTCACCAATTCGATGAGTTATTTCGTTGTGCGGGTAAATCAAGACACGACTACTTTGACTTGACCCCCTTGGATCCTTTCTATCGGGTTTTCCGCGGTGATGGGGAGTACTTTAATTATTACCGAGACAGTGAACGGGCTGCTGATGAAGTCGCTCGGTTTTCTCCGGGAGATGTGGACGGATACGCTCGGTTTATTCAGGGCACCAAAGATATCTTTCAGTGGTTTCACCCCTTCACGGAGCGGACCTTTCCGACCTTCTCCAGTTTCGCCAAAATATTTCCTCACGTATTGACCACGGGCACTTGGCGTACCATGTACGGATATGCGGCGCATTTTGTCAAGGATGATTTCATACGCCAAGTTTGTTCTTTTCACCCCTTATTGGTGGGCGGTAATCCGTTTGATACGCCTTCTATTTACGGCTTGATCATCCAATTCGAGAAAGAATGGGGAGTCCATTATGCCACTGGCGGGACCGGAGCCATCGTCAATGCGTTGGGCAAATTGTTTCTCGAATGTGGCGGTAAGATCCATTTCAACACACCCGTGGAGGGTATCGTTATGGATAGGCAGAAAGTCAAAGGCGTTCGTTTGCCGGACGGTTCTGTCGACCAGGCAGACGTGGTTGTCAGCAATGCGGATGTGGCGTACACGTACCAAAACTTGATCCCTGGTGACCGTGTGCCACCCTTGACGGCCGCACGCCTCAATACCATGGAATACAGCAATTCCTTGGTCGTACATTACTTCGGTACCGATAAAGAATATCTTGATTCGCCCCTGTTGCATCATAACCTGATTTTGGATGATGATTACCAAGAGCTGATGCGAGACGTGTTCAGACGCAAGCGCCTGACGCAACGCTTAGGATTGTACGTTCATATGCCAAGCCGCACGGATTCTTCTATTTCTCCTGCAGGTTGTGGATCCTTTTACGCCTTGTCGTTGGTTCCTAACCTGGACGGAAGGATAGATTGGGAGGAACGCATCAGTGAACATACTGACTCGGTGATGGGCTATTTGGAATCCAAGTATTTACCGGGACTAAGATCCTCCATCGTGGCTCAGCACGTTGTTACTCCGCTCCATTTCAAACAGACGCTTAATAGTTTCAAAGGTGCCGCCTTCGGCCCCAAACCATCGATGGTTCAATCCGGATTCTTCCGGCCTCAGGTACAGTCGAAAGTTTTTGAAAATCTCTATTTTGTTGGTGCTGGAGTACATCCCGGTGCGGGTGTTCCTGCGGTATTAGCCTCCGGCAAGATAGCCGCAACCATGATTTGTCCTGAATACAGAGAACAATTCGTCACTGCCGGACTTGAGTTAGCTCTTCGATGAATCCAAACACGCCCTCACCTTTTTTTACTTCCAGTTTCGGAAGTAACCAGCAAGAAGTGGCGTGGGAGGATCTTGCCATAGAGGGAAAAATACCGGAATGGCTTTCTGGAAACCTGGTTCGAAACGGCCCCGGCTTGGTACGAGCCGAGCATCAGGACCTTTCTCATTGGTTTGACGGACAGGCTGCCTTGCATTCGTTTTCCATTCAGCGAGGGAAGGTCAATTACCGGTGCCGTTACCTTCAAACGGAATCCTATAAATTCATTCGCGACAACCAGAAGCTTACGCATTCCGAGTTTGCTACTGATCCGTGTAAATCACTTTTCCGAAAACTACAGTCGCATATCATTCCGTCGCCCCCTAATATGACGGACAACGCGAAAGTGAATGTGGCCAAGATCGGAGACATACACTATGCACTCGGCGAGACATCCATGATGATCGAGTTTGATCCGGAGACGTTGCATACCGGTGCTTCCCGTGAGGTCATTCCCGGCGGGTTCGCCTATAAAACCACCGCTCATCCTCATTTTGATCGGGGCAAGGCGTATAATCTGGTCGTCAAGTTCGGCATGTTTTGCTTTTACCGGATCATCGACTTGGATCGTCCAAAGAAGTTCATCGGAAATATTCCAGTCACCCGCCCGGCCTACATGCACGGGTTTGGTATGAGTTCCAAGTACTTTATCATCGCAGCAGGACCCCTTACGGCCGTTCCTATCAACCTTTTATATTGGAAACGACCGTTTATCGAGAACCACACGTGGAATCCCAAAGACGGTGGTCGTTTTTACGTCATTGAACGAGCTACGGGAAAAATCAAAGCCACTTTTAAGACCGATCCTTTCTTCACGTTTCATCCCATCAATGCCTGGGAGGAAGGGGAGGACTTGGTCATTGATCTGGATGCCTATGATGATGCTACTATCATCCAACAATACTACATGCGGGAACTGGAAAAACCCGATGTACGTTTACCTTTCGGCACGGTCAGGCGATACCGCTTAAACCTTCGGACCCGTCGCTACGAAGTGGAGAGACGTTCAGACGCCTGTATTGAGCTGCCCAGGATTGACTACGATCGCTTCAATATGTCAGGAGACTACAAACACGTCTATGGTGTGAGCATACATCCTACGAAGCGGGAAGGCTTTTACAACAGCTTGGTAAAGATCAATTCCGATAAAGGCACCCATAAATATTGGTTTGAAGAGGGTACGTTTCCCGGGGAACCTGTTTTTGTTCCATCACCCCAAAGCAAATCGGATGATGAGGGTGCGGTCTTGTCCATTGTGCTGGATTCCCGAAATCAAACCTCTTTTCTGCTGGTCCTGGACGCTTGCTCATTCGAAGAAATGGCCAGGGTGCACGTACCGGCGCCTATCACCTATGGATTCCACACGGAATTCTTCCGGTAAACAAGAATGCTGGCTCGAATTAACTATTGACACGGAGAACCTCCTTGGTTCACGGATTCTTTTCAAACGTCAAATAATCCGTTCCTCCGTTACCTCCACTCACATCGATCAATTCGATCTTGGTTGCACTTTGACTGATAAAATCCCAGTCGTCGTTCAAGTCCTGGAAGCTATTGGAGAGATTGAAGTAAATATTGAAGTCCAGGTCACTGATGCTATCGTCACTGCTATTGCTGTCGGTGATACTCCACGTTCCCGTGTACGTACTACTTCCGACGGCTGTCAGTACACCTCCGGATTGGAACCTAAACGCATAGCCTGAAAAATTGGAGGTTTCATCGGTGCCAGAATCCACAAAG
>CAYWDY010000048.1:1961-12128 GCA_964455985.1 uncultured Flavobacteriales bacterium | reverse complement strand
TTAGCCCCGCTTCATGACTTCCGAAAGCAATTCCCGTTTGGCGATGATGCCGATGGATTTGAATTCAAATCGTAATTTCACCCTTACCTATACCATATTTATGCGCTCAATTCTCGCCCTACTGCTGATCATCCTCTCTACGAACGTATTCGCAGACCAACTGCCACATGGCATGACGCCCGTCGAGCGTGCCGCCATGCCAGATTACCTGCGTCAGATTCGGACGTCAACCATCAACGGAATTATTACGCCTCCGGTATCCCCGGTACGTGCTTCCGCCGAATGGGAAGAGATCGATGCGTTGATGGTTGTCTGGACCTCCTACACCAATACCATCCGAGAAATCATCCGATACGCCCGTACCGAAACACGGGTGATTGTCATCTGTACTGACTCGAACCAAGTCATCACCAACCTGACCGCGAATCAGGTACCGCTAGGCAATGTCGATTTCATTCAAACCGCTTTCAATTCGGTTTGGGCACGCGACTTCGGACAATGGAACGTCTACACGAATGACGTCGACTCTCTGTTACTGATCGATTGGATCTACAACCGTCCACGGGCCAAAGACGATAGCGTTCCTCGAGCCATCGCTACTTTCACTGGTTTACCACTATACGAAACCACGACCAGTCCGTACGACTTGATTCACACCGGCGGTAATTTCATGTGTGACGGATTGGGAACCGGATTCTCTTCACGCCTTGTCATCGATGAGAACCCTACAAAGACGGAACCCCAGATCGATTCAATCATGCAGTCGTTCATGGGAATCGACCGTTACATCAAAATGAACACCCTGCCCTACGACCAGATACACCATATCGACATGCACATGAAGCTTCTGGATGAAGAGACGCTGCTAGTCGGTGAATATCCTCCCGGCGTGGCTGACGGTCCGGCCATCGAAGCCAACCTCAATTACATCCTGACTAATTTCAATTCTCCGTTTGGAACACCCTATAAAGTGATTCGCATCCCGATGCCTCCGGATGCGATGGGCGCCTACCCCAATACCGGCGGAGATTACCGCACGTACGCCAATGCCGTATTCGTGAATAAGACCGTGATCGTTCCCACGTACGATCCTCAATACGACACCACCGCCCTTCGCATCTGGCAAGAAGCCCTGCCCGGCTATCGTATCGTCGGCATCGACTGCAATACCATCATCCCGGCCCTGGGAGCCATTCATTGCATCACCAAGGAGGTCAGTTCCAATGACCCGCTACTCATCGTACACCAGCCGTTGCGTGACCAAAGCAGTCTCGCTACAGGTTACACGGTGACCGGAACGTTCCAGCATCGGTCAGGCATATCGCAAGCTATTCTTTATTACCGCACAGACACTTTACAGCCCTACACCAGTGTATCCATGTCGTCTACGGGAAATCCGGAGGAATGGACCGCCGATATTCCTGCTCAACCTGTGGGATCCACCGTGTATTATTACTTGCATGGCGAATCCGTTTCCGGAAAAATGCAGAACCGACCCCTCTCAGCGCCGGCCGGTTACTGGAGCTTCAAGGTGGACGGCAGCTTGGGTATTTCACCGCTCGCATCGCTGACTACCGGCGAAGTATATCCCAACCCCTCGCACGGCTGGACATGCCTGAATATCCATTCGCCGAAATCGCAAAACCTTCAGGCACGACTCACCAATACCTTAGGCCAAACCGTTGTAGAAATTTTTGACGGAGCTGTGCAAGCCGGTGAAAAAAGAATCTGGTTTGATACCTCTATGCTGAGCACGGGCGTCTACCTGCTGGAAGTGAGCGACGGCACGCAAGTGCTCGCACACCGAAAAGTGGTGGTCCGCTGATGGTCCGATGTTTTTAAGCTTGTCCACCCTGCTCAGGGCTTGAGGTACCATTTGATATCCATATCCCAATTGGCCCGCAGCGTGAGTTTCTCTGCATAATAGGATACTCTTTCGGGTTGGATATGCATCAGGTCATCTCCGGTATCCCAGCGTCCATTCGCGTTGGAATCGAAAACACACTTGATGCGGTAGGACTGCGGAGCGAGAAAATCGAAGTAGACGGCATTTGGATCCTTGACTGCGGTCGAACGCAACACGTTGTCGTTGGCATCGACCAGCTGGATGATTGCCGGAATTTCTGCCGAAAGATCCGGCACTGAAATTTTCAAGGTGGCGTAATCGCTCACGGATGAAACGACAAAATCAGCCACTACAGTATCGTGGGTCAAACCATAAATGTCGGTGAATGCACCCGGCAACATCAGCAGTTTGTAACGCGACTCCTCTTTCCAAGAGACGGCCAAGGATGCACTCATGGCATCGGAAGCCTGAGTGAGTGCGCCGGTCAGGGTATCCCCCGTACTTTCTTCCGTGAGCAGCACTCGGTCTGCCGTCATGGAACGAATAGGATGGTTCAGCGAAAACGTCAGCGGCTGGTCAGGACGCTGACGACCCGAAGAAGCGGACGACACCGACAACACGGACTGGAAATTCTTTTTACGCAAAGCGGATGACCCCAGTACCGGCAGCGAAACGGAAAACGTATCGGTGAAGGCTTGGGTGGTGAATACCAGGGTGGCTGAATCGGCTTCGGTATTGAGATACGATATGAATACAGTATCTCCGGCTGCCGAATACCGGTAATGCTGCGGACGTAATTGAGAGGTATCCGAAAGCCACTGGATGCGGAAGTCGGGATATGGCCGATTGGCGGCGGCTACGATACGGCCTGGTCCGTCGGCGCTGACCTTTACCACGCGCGGTGACGGGAGCTTTTGAAACGAAGTCAGGTTGATACCGGCATCGCCGGCGGCCACGGTCTTGTTCAGAAATCCAATCCGATCTTCGGGACTGTCCCACCGGTGGTTGCCGTCCGACTCGCCCAGCAGAAAAATCCGGTAGTTCCCTGGAGCGATATGCCGGATACAATACGCACCGGAATCATTGATCCGGGAAAAGTACCGGGGATCATCGCGATACAGACAGGAATCATCAGCCTCTGCCGGATAGAGCATGGCCCAGGCATCCTTCTCTGGCTTCAGGTCTTCGGCTCGAAATGCTTTGCCACAGATCGATAGTGAATCGATATGATCGCCGGTGGATAAGACATACGTCAAATCCTTCACCGGATTGCCTTCGTTCAGGTCGGCCACGGCATTGCCGAAATGAAAAGCATAGGTAGTATTGGCTTCCAAGGTATCGTCGAGCTGCACCAGTAACCGCTTCTTGCGGGTCTTGACGATAGGTATATTTTTCAACGGCGGTGAAACGACCAACTGCTTTTGCAGGTCGATCAGTTGCAGGTTCTCATCGAACGTGAACTCAATGGTCGACGACTGGAAATCCGTGGAAGCGTCGGGCGGAGAAACGGACTGCAGCTGCGGAGGCTGCATATCGCGATCGCCACCGGATGGCGGTACCTGCAATGCACAAGAGGCCAAGAGGGACGCCAACAGCCAAGAAAAGACAACGTATCTGAAGCGGATCACCATTTTTCTGCTATTCCTTTCATCAAGTGTTCAAGTGATTCGCGGTCGTCGTCGTGAAAATCGTTTTCCACGGCGCTGTCGATATCCAAAACCGCTACAACTTTTTCCTTAACGATTATTGGCACTACGATTTCCGAGCGGGAGAGACTGCTGCACGCGATATGTCCGGGAAACAAATCCACGTCAGGAACCACGACGGTCCGGGCTTCTTTCCAAGCTGTTCCACACACACCTTTCCCCCATCCAATGCGGGTACAAGCCGATGGCCCTTGGAACGGGCCTACCATCAGCTGAGCTGATTCGCCATGAGGCACGACCCGGTAGAATCCTATCCAATGAAATCCGAAGGCCTCCATCAAGACGGATGTGATGTTGGACAGGTTGGCGATGGTATCGGCCTCATCGTCCCACAGGTGCTGCCATTGATCCAGAATGATCCGGTAGCGCTCAAGGCGGGTAGCTTCAACGGGGAACAATAGGGTCGCTGACACGGCCACAAAGATGCATGATTTTTCGGACGTGCTCACGGGCGTACCGTAGCCATGGCCACGACCGATACCTTCAGCCGGGCTGCCCGGTGCAACGCCTCTGCACAAGCAACGAGCGTCGCACCCGTCGTGATGACATCATCTACCAAGATCACATGACGTCCTTCCAAGCGATCAGGATGGGTAACAGAAAAGATCTCCTCCACATTCTCATATCGGTCGTAGCGGCTTTTTTGTGTCTGTGTAGCAGAGGCTTTAATACGGAGTAATAGATCATAGCCTACCGGAATTCCGGAAACGGCAGATATGCCCTCGGCGATACAAAGGGCTTGGTTATACCCGCGTTCTTTTAATCGGTCCGGATGCAAAGGCACCGGTATCAAGTAGTCTGCCGCGGAGAATACCGGATGCGTCAGCAATTGCTCCCCCATCCACTCGCCAGCGAACCGGCCCGCGTCCTGGCGACCTGCGTATTTCAAGGCGTGGACCCATCGTTGCACGCGGGCACCTTTACCGAAGGAAAGAAAGCCCGCCGCGGCCGTTACCCTCGCTCTACCCCAGAAAAGCTGATACACCGGGTTTTCTGTCCGCTGAAAATGATCCGTGCGCGGCAAGGATAGGCGGCACGACAGGCAAATGATCCGTTCTCCTTTTCGCAGTCCGGTCTGACAGGCAAGGCAGGAATTCGGGTAAAAAAGGGCCAGAAAGGAATGAATCCACTCGCGGAGATGCACCCTGCAAAGATGTCCGTGTCACCGAACCTTTGGCTTCCCGTATATGCGTATTTCCGTCGTTATCAATATCGGTTTCCCGAGCAGAGACCTCCGCAGATGTCAGGAACGTTAGTTTAAGACGTTTTTAGCCTGACCGGCCTTACTCATCTTGGCGTAAACCTGAATTTTTTAATCAGATCATGGAAAAAAGTGAACCTAGCCGTACTTTTTCCGTAGTAAGCGCACGACCACCCATGGACCCCAAGAAAATCCTTGTCGTTGATGATGAACGGATGCTTCGCGAAAGCATCTGTACGCTTCTCGACCTTTACGGCTACAAGGCTGTTGGCGCCGAAAACGGCGTTCAAGCCAAACAACTGGTACACGAATTCAAACCAGACCTGATCCTCTGTGACGTCCGTATGCCACAGATGGACGGCTACGAGTTCCTGAACGAGGTACGCCAAGGCAAAGGCGGTCTGGAAGTCCCGTTCATCTTCATGAGCGCTAAAACCGAGCGTGATGATATCCGCAAGGGAATGAACCTCGGTGCTGATGACTACCTGACGAAACCGTTCGTCAAAGAAGAACTGCTTCGAACCATCGAAGCCCGTATCGATCGGTACAAACACCTCAAGACCATCTTCAAGCACTCGGGAGAAATCGAAGGGTTGAATATGAAGTTCTCGCGTGAAGAAGTCAACGAGAAACTCGCGCGTCTCACCAAAACCGAAAAGAAAGTCCTTCGTCTCGTAGCCGAAGGGAAAACCAGTCGCCAGATCGCTGATGTGCTCTTCGTCAGCTTCAAGACGATTGAAAACCACAGGGCCAACATGGCTGATAAATTGGGGATCAGCGGCAAGCTGTCGTTGATCACCTTCGCCGTATCCATCCGGCCTTTTCTTGACTGATTACTTCCCCTCTTTTATTTCTCCAACCGGTGGATATTCACCCGGTAATCGATGGACAACCGACGGGTAGGATAGGTATTCGTTTTCAAGCGGTATCCTGATGACTGCCACGAGGCAAAAAAATCCTTGGCCAAGGCACGATCGGGTTCACTAACAATAACCACCGCGCCAGCTTCCAAGTAATGAAGAATGGCCTTTCGTAAGGGCTCGAACATGCGGCGCTCGTAAGCCACATCCGAGGCCAACACCACATCAACGTCAAACCTTTTATGGGTCTCTCTCCAATCAAATGGTTCAGTGGACGGTGCGGTTCCGTGGTTGATCGCCCAATTATGGGCTGCCAGTTCCAAGGCCTCCGGCAAGTAGTCCGTGAGCGTCACGTGTGATGCCAGCGTACCGGCTACAATGCCCGGCAATCCCAAGCCACAACCGATTTCCAGAATCCGCTTACCGGTGAAAAGCGCGGGGTGTTCCAGGATGTACTGAGACATGGCAATGGCAGAAGGCCACACTTCGGCCCAATACGGAATCCGTTCATCTTGAATATCAATGTGACCGGACGGTTTCTGCAACAGCGAGTTCCACAGCCCCTCCACATCGGATGCATGTCTGATCGTAAACTCCTTTCCGGTAAACGTCAACGTTTCCAGCGAGGTAGGAAAAGTGAAACCGGTATTGCCTGTTGAATCCACCACAATGTAAAGTACCGTATTTTCGCAGCACACTATCCAAAATCATGAAGAATATCCGAGCCCTTTTTCTCCTCTTGACGCTGTTTTCTGCCGGATTGCTTCCTAAGGCTGGCCGTGCACAAATGGCATTGGTCCAGCGGATGGACCTGGGCTTGGGCAGTGACCGAAAAATGTTCACCGGATGGCTTATGAAGCAGGGATTCGTGTTTGATACAGACGCTCAATCGACTACGCGTCAAATGGCAACAGGCATGAGTGCGGCATACGGCGTGCGACTTTACGGCGAGACCTACCTCAACCAAGCGGGCAATATCCGCGTACGGTTGTTCACCGATACCCTGTTCGTAGTCTTTCAGATTCAGTTGGTTCTTGCTCGTCCGGTAGCCGAAGAGTGCCGGAATTTCATCACGTCATTGCAGACTATCGGATACCAGACCATCAACCAAAGGAATGATCCAAAGGATCAATCAACCACATACTTGCTTGAAAAATCCGGCAAGATGTTTCGCTTGGTGGACTCACCCAAGGAAGAATACCTGCTCATCAAAGCCACCCGAGAAGACCTTTTGCGATGACGGTTACCGTACTCCTCCCCTTCCACCGGGAAAAGGAATGGTTGGATGAGGCCATTCGAAGTTTGGCCGATCAAACCTATCGGGACGTTGAACTTATACTGATCGACAGTCACTCCGACAAGTATACACGGTCGATAGCCGAAACATGGGTTACGAAAGATTCCCGGTGCACGCTCATAGATTCAACCAGACCGGGACTGGTGGCTGCGCTCAACACAGGCATCATGAACAGCCACGGTACGTTCATCGCCAGAATGGATGCCGATGACATCGCGCACCCGCAGCGAATAGAGAAACAAGTGTATTACTTGCAAACACATCCGGATATAAGTGTAGTCGGAACGCAAACCGAAGTCTTTCCCGCTACGGCAGCGAACGAAGGTTTTCGATGGTTTGTGGAATGGCAGAACCGTCTGGTTACACCTGCTGATCATTTCCTGAATCGCTTCATCGAAGCGCCAGTAGCACACCCGAGCGTCATGATGCGGCGAGCGTTGTTCGAGCGGTGGGGTATGTATTCCGAGGAGCCTGTTCCCGAAGACTATGAATTATGGCTTCGCTGGATGAGTCATGGTGTATCCTTCGCTAAACTCGAACAGAAACTGCTGCAGTGGCGTGATCGTCCCGAGCGACTTACCCGATCCGATCCCCATTATGCCGAGGAAGCTTTCTGGCAGGTGAAATTGAAGTATCTCATTCCTGTATTGCTGGAGATACAATCGAGATTCCGTCGCGTGGTCGTATGCGGCGGAAGCAAACATATTCGGCGTAAAACGGAAGAACTCATTCAGCGGGGTATACGGGTGGATGCCGTGACCGATGTCACCGACCGGCCTTCATCACTTTTACCATTCCTTCCAGCACAAACGCTGATGAACGACGGCGATACGTTTGTCATCAACCTGATCGGCAAACGCGATGCACGCGAACCGATCCAACAATTCCTGATCTCGCAAGGATTCCAAGAAGGCGAATCGTTTCTGATGTGCGGCGGATAAGCCTCAATCCTGCTTTCCGACTTCAGGGATCGTGAAAATGAAATCCGTTCCTTGTCCCTCGGAGCTTTCTGCCCAAATTTTTCCGTTGTGCCTCTCCACAAAGTCTTTGCATAGCAGTAATCCGAGACCGGTTCCTTTTTCGTTGGACGTACCGAAGGTGGAAGGACGATGTTTATCGTCGAAAAGCATCGGCATGACCTCTGAGCTGATGCCCACGCCATTATCCGAAATGCGGAATTTCAGTTGACCGGATTCTTTAAGGGCAGATATCTTTACTTTACCTCGTTCAGGAGTGAACTTGATGGCATTAGAAACCAGATTGCGAAGTACCGTCTTGAACATCTCCTTGTCTGCAGTCACCTTATTGATATTACCATCCGAAAGTTCAAGTACTATCCGTTTGGCTTCGGCTTGTGGCCTCAATGACGCCAATACTTCCTGACCGATAAGATTGAAATCAAACGAAACGGGTTTCATGGAGATCCGGTCTTGCTGACTTCTGGACCAGTCCAACAGACTTTGCACCAGGTTATACGTGGTCCGGGCGGAGGTGTCCAGCTTATCAATCACTTTATCCATCACCTCAGGTTGCGCTTTGCCGTAGTTCTTCTTCAGGATGTCCACCAATCCGATGATGTTGGACATGGGCCCTTTCAAATCGTGTGAAATGACCCCGAAGAGTTTTGACTTCATGCTGTTCATGTCCTTCAACCGGTCTTCATTCAACTTAATGTCCGTGATGTCATTACAGCCTCCGATATACCCGGAGAACTTGTTTTCGGCATCATGATATGGATGCCCTAGCACTTGAAGAATCCGATAGTCGCCATGCTTGTTGCGCAATCGGATAACCGATTCGAACGGCCGACGAAGATTGAAGCAGGTAAGGTACTGACTGATGAATCGGCTGACGTCATCCGGATGGATGTGATCGGTCCAACCGAAACCTACCTCATTCAAAGGCTGTCGTCCTGTGAATTCAATCCAAGTATCGTTGAAATAATCAAAGCGCTTATCTACGTTAGTACGCCAGATAAGCAACGGTAATTTCTGGAAGAACCTAACAAAAAGTTCATTAGCGACTAGTCGATCGCTCAACTGACGGACACTGTTCATCGCATGACGCTGCGTCTGATAAAGCATCAGCATATCAACTGTCTGGTCATGCTTGGCAAAGTCATCGAAGGAAAGTCCGAATCCATGCACCTCATCCCAACTGGTGAAGGTTGGGGCGCCGGCGAAAAAAAGTTGATCGACGTGGCTATCGTAAACCCACTCTCCCCTAAGCCGTATATCTTTCAGCGATTTGATGGACAGGAACATCAGTGTGCCTTCACTGGCGCGAAGGTCTTCATAGGTCAGATTGTATTTTTTCGGCTGATGGACTTCGAAATATTCTTCGATGGAACCACCAAGGGTTATGGGCACAAATTTCCTTAGTGAATGACCCACCGAAATCACTTTCAGATCAGTATCGATTACAAGATGAAACGGGAATAATCGCTCTCTGTATGTTTCGGAGTAAGGCATAAGGTTAGTCAGTATTAAATCTTCTAAATGCTAGGAGAAAACAGAAGGTAAGGTTATTGATGATGGCGGACTAAAAAGTATTAGTAATCAGACCAAAACAGGTGAATATGCGACCAATCGACAAGGAGGAGGGCTAACTATATACTTTTGCGTTCGCCTTTGTAATACTTCGATTTCAATTGGAAGTTAGTTAAAATGAAAAATGGGGAGACTGATCTTTATCATTATCGATCTATATTAGTAACAAGGATAGTTCAATTTATCTGAAATTAAGTATATATATGCGGATTCATCTATTTTACGTAGTATTACTACTTTCGGTAAAGGTCACGTGCGCTCAAACGGTATTGACGTACAACCTTCGTTATGACAATCCTCAGGATGGAGAAGACCGGTGGGACGTCAGAAAGGATGAGTTATCGCATTGGATACTTGCACAACATCCGGAAGTCATCGGGCTTCAGGAGGTATTAGCCTCGCAAGTGTCTTACCTTAAATCGATACTGACGGGATACGAGATGCTGGGCGTAGGACGAGACGATGGAAAATCCGCGGGGGAATTCGCGCCGCTGTTCATCGAATCAAAAACATTTTCCATTCAATCCTCCGGCCATTTCTGGTTGTCGGAGACCCCTGATGTGCCGGGCAAAGGGTGGGACGCCGCCTGCAACCGGATTTGTACCTGGGCCGTTCTGAAGCACAAGCCGTCACGCAGACTGATACTGGTCATGAACACGCATCTGGATCACGAAGGACTACAGGCCCGAACGAACAGTGTTAAACAAC
>CAYWDY010000048.1:0-1951 GCA_964455985.1 uncultured Flavobacteriales bacterium | reverse complement strand
ATCCGAACTACATCGGAATCCCTGGAGGCCACCAACGACGAAGGAGAACTAATCTCCGTTCCGGTTTTACTGTTGGGAGACTTCAATTTCGATCCGTCGGATTCAAACTACGGCTTGCTGGCGCAGAGTGAGTTGTCACTTAAGGAACCCTTGAAGGATGCACGGCCGGCAGCAACGCTTCGATCCGGTCCGGAAGGCACTTTCAACGGATTCGATGTTTCCCTGACACCCATGAAACGTATCGACTATGTTTGGTTTTCCGGTTTCGAGATCAGGTCGTATGTGACCGATGATTACCGGCTGGAGCATGTCGAATCGACAACACTTTCTCGCTGTCATTTCTCACGCTCATGCTGTAAAAATGAGAACGATGTCTCTAACTCATCATGAATATTAGTAGAAATGAACGATGCCAACGGGAATTACTACGAAATAGCCGTATCAACGAATATGCTGAGTCACTAAAAAAATCAGTTCATTCTGAACTTACCCAATTGCAGTATTTTAATCAAAGATGCCAGCACATTCGCAAAAACTGTCTTGTTTGATTTCAAAAAATAATCTGTGGCGCCATTGCGTAAGGTTTCCAGGGCGATTTCGAGTTCGTCCACAGAGGATACCATGATGACGACTGCATTTACATTAATCGACCTGATTTGTTTTAGGATTGATAATCCATTATACATACTGTCTCCACCAAAATCATAATCGAGAATGACGATTCTCCGGTCATCCGATTTATATTTAGCCAGGAAATCCTCACCGCTCTCAAAAAGTTCCGCTTGAAAATCACACATACTGATCAGATAGTCTTTCAGCATGAAGGAAAAAGAGGGGTCGTCATCAACAATGATAACTTGGCATTCCATGGGAAGCGACTCCATGGTTTCTGCGCGCAGTTGCTCCTCGAATAGATCAAGCATATTTTATTTTTCTGTAAAAATATATTTTTAATTGACCTGATGCTCCATACACATGAGTGCTGAACGCCCATGTCGGAGAAAAATCCACTTGGATACTGAAATTCGTATTCAGAAATTCGTTGATCCGTTTGATAGTTTGGTAATAGATCTATTGGTATTTCATTCGGCATCAGGCCGTTCATACAAATAAAAAAGACCGCCTCAAAGGAGACGGTCTTTATACACTGGAGGTCCCGACCAGATTCGAACTGGTGTACAAGCTTTTGCAGAGCTCTGCCTAGCCACTCGGCCACAGGACCCGATTTCGGGATGACAAAGATAAGAAAACGGGCGTCCTTATCAAGTCACGGTGGCTTCTACTATGGCGTGGTGCGGAAGGTTGCACCGCTCCCATAGCCCTTTGGTTATCAGCAGGAAAGACTCTAAATCGAATGTTAACGGCGGAATTCCAATACCACAGCCACCGATTCCACCTGTCCGCCCATGGGCGGCGCCCACTTGGTGAGTGTCAGCTGCAGTCGGTCGATCCGACCCAGTTCCTGCATCAAGGCATCCCCGATCCGTTGGACCACATGCTCAATGAGTTTGGACCTGATAGCCATCTCGCGCTCCACGATACGCCTCACATCGCAGTAATCGACTGTCTGGGTGAGGTCATCACTGACCGAAGCACCGGAAAAATCCGTTTCGATCTCCGCGTCCACGGAATAGGTGCCGCCGATGATGGCTTCTTCCGGCAGACAGCCATGGAAGGCATGACAACGCAAGTCACGGATACGGATGATTCCCATAGTATAGTACAGGATGAATTATTCGAAGGATACTTTTTGCTTGGTCCACGAGTCCTTGAGCTGAACCGTACGGTTGAATACCGGTTTGCCGGGCTGTGAATCCGGGTCCACACAGAAATATCCTTTTCGGATGAATTGGAATTTCGCATCATCGGCTACATGCTGCAACGAAGGTTCAGCCATAGCCTGAGAAATCACGTGTAAACTGTTGGGGTTGATGTGATCCTTGAAATCGCC
>CAYWDY010000047.1:7761-12345 GCA_964455985.1 uncultured Flavobacteriales bacterium | reverse complement strand
GCACGGGAAGGCTGCCCCTCCTTCGTCCTGCACGACGGCCCCCCCTTCGCAAACGGGGACGTGCACATGGGCACCGCCCTCAACAAGGTGCTCAAAGATCTCATCGTCAAATCCCGTTCCATGGCCGGCTTCTTCCTAGCTGGTGAATACCAAGGTGATCGCGATGCCAATCCTTCCGCTATTCCTATTTACGTGGTGAAATCAGACGTCCTTGACGATGTCCGTCAGTATCCGCTGGTCCGTTCTCCATTCGGTGCCAACTACATCCACCGTTCGAATTTCTTCACCTATGATGAATTGACCACACAAAAATACCGCCCTAACGTTTCCTCCAATGCCGTTCGTCTTAACGGTAAGTTGGATTTCGCTCCTACCAAGAATTTGAACTTCACGTTGGGCGGCTCTTTTGAGCGAAACTACAGTCATGATTACATCGACATCTATTCGTTGATGAACTATGATCAGAATCCGGTTTCCACCTCGTACAACTGGCGTGTATTTGGAAAAATGACCCAGCGTTTCACCCAGCCCGAAAACGAGAAGGCTTCCTCCAACATCAAGAACGCTTTCTATACGATCCAAGCGGACTACTCCAAGAATACCGGCGTTTCTGAATCCGAGGTTCATCGCGACCGCATCTTCGACTACGGCTACTTGGGTAAATTCACTCGTTACTCGGTACCGTTCTTTATTCCTGAGGCCATCGAGCGTCCCGGTTCTACCGACAGCCTTGTATTCACTCAGGTTGCTAACGTCGACACCTTGTTCGACTTCTCTCCCGGAACACAGAATCCATACACGTCAAACTATACTTCTCAGTATTATGCCTTGACGGATCCGCTGGGAACGTTCGGTTATCAGGATAATTACGACGATGTGATTCTCCGAGGCGGATTGGTAAACGGTGACAACCGTGCCGGACTGAATGTATACGGACTCTTCGCTACTCCCGGTCGCGTTCGTAACGGTTTCAGTAAATACGACAACTCTCAGTTCCGTTTTGTGGCTTCCTTCTCTGCCGATATCAAGAATCACAACATCATCGTCGGCGGTGAATTCGAACAGCGTACGGACCGTGGCTACAGCGTAGCCGCCAGCAGCCTTTGGTCATTGGCCCGTTTCCTGGGTAACGCCAACATCACCGGTTATGACCAGTCGACCGCTCAAGTCGCCTACGATTATTCCAACGGCGATACGGCTACTTATGTCACCTTTGACTCCAAATATGAGCCGACCACGAACCTGATCGGTCAGGTGGCTCCTGGTTTCTACGAGAACATCCGTAATCAGCTTGGTGTTTCCCTGACGGATACGGTGCAGATCGATGCCTTGGATCCCAGTCAGTTCAGTTTAGACTTGTTCACGCCGGATGAATTGTCTGGTTTTGTCGGGTACTACGGGTACGATTACCTGGGTAACAAACAGACTACCCGTCCCGGTTACATGGATTATTTCGATGATCAGGACGAGTTCAATAACTTCACCCGTAACGTGGATGCATTCCGTCCTACGTATATCGCGGGGTATATTCAGGATCGTTTCAACTTCAACGACCTTACGTTCAACATCGGTGTGCGTGTCGATTACTTTGACGCTAACCAATACGTCCTCAAAGACAAATACCTGTTGTTTGATTCCTACCGTGCCGGCGATCAGCAGGCCAAGGATCTCGGTTTCATTCCCGATGCTATCGGTGATGATTATGCCGTCTATGTCAACAGCTTGAATAATCCTACAGAGATCGTAGGCTTCCGCAACGAAGACCAGTGGTACGATGCGAACGGAAACCAGATCACGGACCTCACGCCATTGCTTCAGGGCGGAGGTAACTCCAACGGTATTCAGCCCTACATCAAGGATCCGAATGATGTACAGAACGCCACCATACGTTCCAGCATCTTCAAGCGCTATGAGCCGCAGGTCAATGTCATGCCCCGTATCGCTTTCGCTTTCCCGATCTCCGACGAAGCTAACTTCAAGGCACACTACGACGTGTTGACCCAGCGTCCTCAGGATGGCGGTCTTCTTCGTTTCAACCCGGCGAGCTACCGCAGTCTGGCGCAAGGTGTTTCGGCTACCATCAGCAATCCTGATCTAAAGCCTGAGCGCACCACCGAATACGAATTGTCTTTCCAGCAGCGCCTGAGCCGTTCTTCGGCACTCTCCATCTCGGCTTTCTACCGCGAACTCCGCGACATGATCCAGATCATCAACGTGCTGTATGCTTATCCGATCAACTACCAGACCTATGGTAATATCGACTTCGGTACTACGAAGGGTCTTTCCTTTGCCTACGATCTGCGCCGTACGAACAACGTTCGCATGAGCATCAGCTACACCTTGTCGTTTGCCAACGGTACGGGTTCTGATCCGAACACCAACGCCGGTTTGTTGGCACAGCAGGGACAAACTAACCTGCGTGAGCCCAAGCCATTGAACTTCGACCAGCGACACACGTTTGTGACCTCGTTCGACTACCATTACGGCAGCGGTAAGGATTACAACGGTCCGGTATGGGGAGGCAAGCAAGTGTTTTCCAATGCCGGTATGAACCTGGTATTCCGTGCCGGTTCCGGTACGCCGTATACCCGCAAATCCAATATCACGCCGACGGCTGATTTCACCTCAGCAGCTAACAGCCGTTCCATCATCGAAGGACAGTTGAACGGATCTCGTCTTCCCTGGCAGTTCCGCATCGATGCCCGCTTCGACAAGAGTTTCGACTTGAAGACCGGCAAGCGTGCCGACGGCGAAGCTCGTAAGCCGCTCTCTTGTCAGGTCTACCTCCAGATCCTGAACCTGCTGAATACCCAGAATATCATCGGTGTTTACGCAGCTACGGGAAGTCCTTCTGACGACGGTTATATCACCTCTCCAGGAGCTCAAGCCAATATCCAGTCTAAAGTCGATCCTGGTGCTTACGTTGATTTGTATCAGGTGGCTGTGAATAATCCTAGTAACTATAGCTTGCCCCGACGCATGCGTTTGGGTTTCATGGTTAATTTCTGATCCCGATTTTATTCCTAACGAAATAATCACTTCGATATACGATGAAGCAGTTCGTCAAAGCAACTCTGGTTCTCCTGCTGGCCTCAGCCTCCTTACAGGCCCGTCAGAATGTGGGGACACAACGACAGGCTAATCCCGGCCGGGCTAAAATGTTCGCCGGATGTCAGCCCTCCAAATCAAAAACGGAGTTGGACCTCAACAATGTCCGTTGTCCGATTTTTATCAATGGTGACATGTGGTGGGATCTTGTCGGTAACGCCCAATATGAAATCCCTTACGGATCCGGAAAGCGTTCGTTATTTGCCGGTGCCATTTGGATTGGTGGTAAGGATAACGGTGGTAACCTGAAAGTGGCCGCCCAGACCTATCGTCAATCCGGAAGTGATTTCTGGCCCGGTCCGTTGGATACGGTCAACGCCAGCATCACCTCTGACGTTTGTGCGGAGTACGACCAACACTGGAAGGTTACCAAAGCGGAGGTCAAGGCTTTCGTAGATTACTATGCCGCCAACGGACAAGTCGATCCGGCTACTCCGGATGTCATCAAGACGTGGCCTGCAGAAGGTGATCCTACGTTGAACCAAGCCACCTATCTGGCTCCTTTCGTCGATGCCAACGGCGATGGTCATTACAACTGGGAAGACGGTGATTATCCTGGCTTCAATCTGTCTACTACGCCTCAGTGCGGTGACGTGTTGTATGGTGATCAAACCATCTGGTGGGTATTCAACGACGACGGTAACAATGCTCCGCACGATGAGACGGGAAGTCTTTACCGCATCGGGGTGGAAATCCAAGCACAGGCCTTCGCCTTCGCCACCAACGACGAAATCAACAACATGACCTTCTACCGGTACAAGATCATCAACCGGGCCAGCCAATCGTTGTATGAAACGTATTTCGGAGCATGGGTTGACCCGGATTTGGGTAACTACCTCGATGACTATGTCGGTTGCGACGTCAAGCGCGGATTCGGTTACTGCTACAACGGTGATGCAGATGACGACGGATCGCTCGGTTATGGTGTGAATCCTCCTGCTGTCGGTGTCGACTTCTTCGAAGGTCCTTTGGCTGACCCCAACGACGGCATCGATAACGACCGTGACTCCATTATTGATGAGCCCGGTGAGCAGATCATCATGTCCAAGTTCGTGTATTATAACAACGACGGTTCCAACATCGGTAATCCGAACACGGCGCAGCAGTATTACAACTACATGCGTGGTATCTGGAAAGACGGTTCTCCCCTGGTGTACGGCGGAAACGGTTACCAGACTTCCGGAGCCGACTCCTGCGAGTTCATGTTCCCCGGCGATACCGATCCGAACGGTTGGGGTACGCGTGGTGTCCAGCTTACGTCGCTCTTCCCTTGGTCTGAATCAATTCCGCTTCCAGGCGGTACGCCTAATCAACCCGATGACCGTCGATTCCTCCAAGCGGCAGGTTCCTTTACCTTGTTGCCTGGTGCTGTCAATTACATCACCACCGGTGTGGTTTGGGCCCGTTCGACCTCTGGTGGTCCCTTGGCTTCGGTCAAGCTGGTACGACTGGCTGACGACAAAGCACAGCTGCTGT
>CAYWDY010000047.1:0-7751 GCA_964455985.1 uncultured Flavobacteriales bacterium | reverse complement strand
TTTCAAGGTTATTGATGGTCCGGATGCTCCGAACATGGCTATCCGCGAATTGGATGGTGAATTGATCTTCTCACTGATCAATCTGCCTGCCTCCAATAACTACAGGGAAGAGTATGTGGAGCAGGATCTCGAAGCCCAGGCTGCCGGTTATGCCGGATCCGAATATAAATTCGAAGGTTATAAGGTGTTCCAGTTGTCAAGTGCAGCGGTTTCTCCGACGGAACTTAACAACCCCGACAAAGCCAAGCTCATTTTCCAATGTGATATCCAAAATGGAGTATCCCAGATTGTCAACCAGTACTTCCAACCGGAACTGAATGCTATCGTTTCCGTGGAAGAGGTAGTAGGCGAGGACAAAGGCTTACGTCATACGTTCCGCGTCACCACCGACGCTTTCGCCAGCGGTGATCCTAGTCTGGTCAATCACCAGACCTATTACTTCATGGCCATTGCCTATGCGTACAACCCGGATCAGGCTACGTTTGATCCTTACGTTGAAGGTCTGGGTAAGCCTTATCTCGCTGGTCGTCGCGGTTCTACGGGCGGTTCAATCAGTGTGTATACGGCAATCCCCCACATCTCGTCGCCGGAGTCTCAAGGTTTGGTGTTGAACACGACCTATGGTGACGGTCCGATGATCCAGCGCATCAGCGGCATCGGTAACGGGTATAACCTCGGTTCTGACCGCTTGACGTTGGATCTTTCACAAGACCAGATCAACAGCGAACTGTTCAACGCGTCTAATCCGTCCAATGCCATTCAATACCCGATCTACGAGAAAGCTCGCGGTCCGGTGGATATCCGCGTGTACGACCCGGTACGTGTCGTTCCCGGTAATTATGAATTGTACCTTACGGATACGGCTGCTGCGACAGGCCGCTGGATCCTCAAGGATTTGAATACCGGTGCCACCACCACCTCTGAAAAGACCTTGGAATTCCCGTACGACCAGTTGTTCCCCGACTTTGGTTTCTACATCAGTATGAATCAGGTGTATGGTCCGGGTGAATACCAAGCGGGTGGAAACGGTTTCATTGAAGCAACCAAACAATATTCCGACAACAACTTCGCCTGGTTGACCGGCGTTGCTGACCAGGACAATTTCCCTCAGTTCAATTGGATCCGTGCAGGTACTGCCGTGTCACCGGATCCGGATTATACCGGCATTGACAATTCCCAATTCTACGAGAAAGTATTGGGAGGCACGTGGTCGCCGTTCAAACTGTGCGCCACTACGGCCACGGATGATCGTTTGGCCCCCGCGCCGGGCTGGGATGGTTCTGGTGCTATCGCCAAGGATTCCATGTCTTACCTGTGCGGTGTCGATGTCGTGTTCACCAACGATAAGTCCAAGTGGAGCCGTTGCGTGGTTTTTGAAACCAACAACGACAAGAACTTCACCGAGGGTAACCAGTACAAGAACCTCATCCGGAAACATCCTTCGTATAATATCGACGGCACCTACAGTACTGTGGATTCCGGCTACAGCTGGTTCCCTGGATACGCCATTAACGTGGAGACCGGCGAGCGTTTGAACATCGCTTTCGGTGAAGACAGCTACCTGACTCCGGCCAACGGCTTTGGTGGTCAAACCGGTGGAGATATGATCTATAACCCAACGTCGGTGCTCTTCAACGATACCGGTCGGGTGATTGCCGGCGGTAAGCACTTCATTTATGTGTTTGGCAACAAGCGCTCCTTGAAGTATCCGGCCGTTGGTGATACGGTTACCACCGCGTCAACCTATTACGGTCCGGCCTATGATGGCTGTCAGTGGATACACGATCGCTTGTGGGGATTGGCCAACACCGTAACCACGGCTCAGAAGAAAGCCATTACGCAAACCTGGAAGGATTGCATGTGGGTGTCTTGTTCCTATACGTCTGCTGGACAAACACCGTTGGCTACGGATGCTTTGGTGCGTATCCGTGTAGCCAAGCCGTATCGTTTGTACCAAGGAACGGGTACGGATGCCTCTCAAGGGTATAAGCCGTACTACAAGTTCTCTACCAATGATCTTACGGCTCAGGTCAAACAAACCGATGTGGCTCAAAACGCATTGGATCTGATCAACGTGGTGCCCAACCCGTACTACGCATACTCGACCTATGAGCAGAACCAGTTGGACAACCGGATCCGCATCACTAATCTTCCGGCGCAATGCACCATTTCCATTTATACCACCAGTGGAATCTTGGTGCGTCAGTTGAAGCGCGATGCTCCATTCGACAACACCGGAGGTGCCGTTTATCCTAATCTCAATGTCGAGACATCCGTGGATTGGGATTTGAAGAATTCCAAGAACGTTCCTATCGCCAGCGGACTTTACCTCATCCACGTCAACGCTCCCGGTATCGGTGAACGCACGTTGAAGTGGTTCGGTGTCATCCGCCCGATCGATCTAGATACCTTCTGATTACGAATCTGAGAAAACATCAGGAACCTTTGAAACAAGCATTATGAGAACTCTATCCATAGCCTCCTTCCTCCGACTTCTGATCGTAAGCGGAGTGTTGATTTCCGGATCGGCCATCGCCGGTAACCCGGACCGCGCCGGTCAGGCCGGAGCTACCGAGGTGCTGATCAATCCATGGGCGCGATCGTCCGGTTGGGCCAATGCCAATTGCGGATCCATTCGCGGTCTCGAAGCCGCCTATTTGAACGTGGCAGGTATCGCCCATACCAGTAAGACAGAAGCCGGCTTCGCCCATACCAACTTCCTTTCTGGTAGTGGAATAGGCATCAACACCTTTGGTCTTACACAAAAGGTAGGCGAGTCCAGTGTCCTTGGATTCTCCATCATGTCCATGGATTTCGGTGATATCGACGTAACGACGACATCTTTGCCAGAAGGCGGCTTAGGGACATTCAAGCCTCAGTTCATTAACGTATCACTTTCATATGCCAAGGTGTTCTCCAATTCGATCTATGGAGGATTCACGGTTAAGGTGATCGATGAGGCCATCTCCAACGTCAGCGCTCGTGGCGTATGTGTGGATGCCGGTATCCAGTACGTGACCGGTACCAACGAAGACCGCGACAACATCCGTTTTGGTATCTCTCTCCGCAACGTCGGCACGGATATGAAATTTGGTGGTGATGGTCTTTCAACGCGTCTGACGGCTCCGTCAGGCAACTACCAGATGACCGTTGAACAGCGCACGGAAGGATTTGAAATCCCCTCCCTGCTGAATATCGGTGCTTCGTATGATTATAAGCCGGCTGAAGATCATCGAATCACGGCTGCTGCCAATTACAACTCCAATTCGTTCAGTAACGACCAGACTTCGGTGGGTGTCGAATACGCGTTCCGCGAGATGTTCATGCTACGCGGCGGTTTCATGTATGAGAAAGACATCTTCAAAAGTGCAGACCGATTAACTGTCTATACAGGACCTACGGCTGGTATGACGGTGGAGATGCCATTGGGTAAATCCGGTAAAAAGTTCGGTATCGATTACTCTGTGCGATTTACCAATCCGTTTAACAACACCCATACCTTCGGGGCTAAATTGACCTTGTAACATAATTTCTTATCTTTGATAAGCGAACAAGATCCCACAAGGGTCTTGTTTCGTTTTTACCGCCTCGCCCTTGTCGCGACGCCAAGTCGACTAATCCATACCCGTTACGGAATCATCCTCAGTGACCTTTAGCTATGTCTGCACAATATTTTACTCAAGAGGGGCTTAAGAAGCTCCAGGACGAACTTCATCAGTTGAAATCGGTGGAGCGTCCACGTATTTCACAACAAATCGCTGAGGCTCGCGACAAAGGTGACCTGTCGGAAAATGCCGAGTACGATGCCGCCAAGGACGCTCAAGGCCTCTTGGAGTTGCGTATCTCAAAATTGGAGGAGGTTATTGCCAGCGCACGTTTGGTTGATGAGTCCAAGATCGATACTTCACGCGCCCTTGTCCTCAGCAAGGTACGTATCAAGAACAAAAAGACGGGGCAGGAGCTCACCTACACACTTGTCGCTGAGAATGAAGCTGACTTGAAATCCGGAAAGATTTCGGTGACCAGTCCGATTGGAAAAGGACTTCTCGGAAAGAGTGTCGGTGATTCCGCACTGATCGAAGTGCCCAGCGGCAAAATCGAGTTCGAAGTCATGGAGATTTCGCGGTAATAGTTGATTCGCATCTCATGCCAACCATCTTCACCCGTATCGTACAAGGCGAAATCCCCTGCTATAAAGTGGCGGAGGACGAGCATTACCTCGCCTTTCTGGACATCAGTCCGCTGGCTAAGGGTCACACACTGGTTATTCCTAAGCAGGAAGTGGATTACATATTCGATATGGACAGCGCCCAGTACCAAGGCCTGTGGGCTTTCGCGCAACGGGTCTCGCACGCTGTAAAGGCGGCAGTGCCCTGTACGCGGATCGGTGTGGCCGTTATCGGACTCGAAGTGCCGCACGCTCACATCCACCTCATCCCAATGAACCGGGTGAGTGATATGAACTTTGCAAATCCTAAGCTGACTCTGCCTAAGGAGGAGATGGAGGCCGTGTGTTCGGCGATCCGGTCTCACTGGGTCTGAATCCGGTCCGGGTTGGTTTCCATGAACTGTGCCCAAGTGGATGATTTCCGTTTTGCTTTGGGTTTGATCGTTTGGCTTTTGACGCCGTCCTTTCCCAGTGGTTTTCCTTTATAGTAATGACACACGGCCGCGGCTAGGCCGTCCGTGGCATCCAGAAGGCTTGTGGTCTTTTTGAACGTGAACAAGCGCTGCAGCATCTGATCGACCTGTTCCTTGGTGGCATTGCCGTTGCCCGTGATGCTTTGCTTGATTTGTTTGGGAGAATACTCAAATATCGGAACCTCGCGGGTCAGGCCGGCAGCCATGGCGATACCTTGAGCCCGGCCGAGCTTCAACATGGATTGTACATTCTTGCCGAAAAAGGGAGCCTCGATCGCCAACTCATCGGGTAAGTGCTCATCGATCAGTTTCACCGTATGTTCGAAGATCCGCTTCAGCCGGAGGAAGTGGTCGTCCGTTTTCCGCTGGTGTAACACGCCGAGATCGATCACGTTGATTTTTCCTCCTTTGATACCAATGATGCCGTAGCCCATGACCTGGGTGCCCGGATCGATGCCGAGGATGATGAGGTCGTATTCGGTTTTCATGGGTAGGAATTGGTACCTTGAGGCTTCGGAATGCATTCCCAAAGTACACAAAAGTACGCCATCCTCCTTCGACGCTACCTGCCCTGGTTGATCGGACTTTCCGCTATGGTTTTCATCGTGCTGCGGATCGACCGTCAGCGTCAACAGGATTGGTGGCTGGCCTTGATGGATTCCTTTTCCAGGCCTGCGTCTTGGCCTTGGCTACTGACCGCATTTTTTCTGATGCCGTTGAATTGGTGGTTGGAGTCGGAAAAGTGGAGACGATTGCTTCATCCGGTTTACACCGTAAGTAGAAGGAAAGCCTTCGCCGCGGTTTGCAGCGGACTTACGGTCAGTTTCTTTACGCCTAATCGCATCGGTGAGTATGTGGGGCGTGTACTCTTCGTTCCACAGGAGAAACGCGGAGAGGCGGCGCTGGCCACCGTAGCCGGAAGCTATGCCCAGCTCATGGTCACCCTTCTGGTCGGCCTCCTCGGTTTGTGGAAATATCTTCCGACGGTCGAAGGATTACCCGTTTTGCTGACTTGGTCTGTGATGACAGTTGCCGGAGTCATGTTGGGTATTTTGCTGTTGGCGTATTTCCGCATGCGACGTTGGGCGACTGCTCTCCAACGGCTGCCTTGGATAGGAACGTGGATCAGTCATCACAACGTGCTTGTTACGTACGACACGGTTTTCCTTATGCGCCTTTTCCTGTTGTCTGGCGTTCGTTACGCCGTTTTCATGATCCAGTATCTTCTTCTCTTGCGATTTTTCGGCATCTCCTGTGGTTGGTTGGATGGGGTGATAGCGGTGTCTGTCATTTACCTGATCATGGCGTTGATTCCAACAGTAGCTCTCACTGAGTTGGGCGTGCGCGGTAGTGTAGCGGTTGTTATTTTCAGCACCTATACCGCGCTTGCTACCGATGTCGTCTTTGCCTCCTCGGCACTGTGGATGATGAACCTGGCGGTACCGTCCCTGATGGGTGCCTGTTTCATGGCTATTGGATCCGGAAGGATCGGGAAGGAGCTTTCATGATCGTATGGGGTTGCTTCGTGTCGTTGATGGGCTATTTCGCCTTCCTGGCTTGGTGCCGGTGGCAATGGAAGCATGTCTCCGCCGCGAGCCATCAAGGAAACCAAGTGCTGCCCGCTGTCGTGACCGTGGTGGTTCCGGTTCGTGATGAGCAAGAAGGAGTGATACAAACGCTGGAAGCCTTGGATAGTCAAATTTGTCCGGGAGTCAGACTGGAAGTGCTCGTGGTGGATGATCATTCTACAGACGAAACGATACTGCGTGTACAGGGATTTTGTCGATCGCATGATCGCTGCCGTCTCCTCGAACTGACCGATGAATGGGGAAAGAAGGCGGCTATTACCCGGGGTGTCCACGAAGCGCTTGGAGAGTGGGTGTTTACCGTCGATGGCGATGCTGTCATGGGTCAACAGTGGTTGTCGACCATGCTGAAAGGAAGGATTGGTACTGACACCGGCATGCTTTGTGGCCCTGTAGTCTCGTCCATGACATCTTCTTCGCTTCTCCAGCGACTGGCCCGCTGGGAGTCCGTCGGGCTGACGGTAATCGCGGCGGCAGGTATAGGCTCACGCAACCCGTTTTTCTGCAACGGGGCGAACCTGGGATTCAAGCGTGAGGAATTCCTTCGACTGGACGGATACTCGGGTAACGACCGTTCACTCTCCGGAGATGATACTACGCTCCTGCGTAAATTCAAACCGGAGCAGGTGAATTATGTAGCGCAGAAAGCGGCCGTTGTACAAGTTGCCGGAGCCCGACAAGCCAGTCGTTTCATGGGCCAGCGGCAGCGGTGGGCGTCCAAGATTCCCCGCAGCCTTTCCTGGTTTACGCTGTTCATCGCCTTTGTGGCTTGGTGTGCCCATGCATCTTTTTTGCTCCTGCTGGCTATGGCTCTCACGGACGTACTTCCGTGGGCCATTCCTGCTTTTAGTTGGCTATTGATGGCACTTATGGAAATGTTGGTGTTGAAAGCCGGTAAAAGGTTGGTGAACGAACGGGTCAATGTTCTCCTACTTTTGGTGGCACAGCCTGTTTACGCCTTGGCTATCGTGATCGTGGGCATAGCGGCTGTGGTGCTGCCTTTTACATGGAAAGGCAGAAAAAGCCGTTGACGATGACTCAGGAATCACCCGGACGGATGATATGGATCCGCTTTCGCCGCAACAAGTTGGCCTTGGCAGGATTGGTACTAATTGTCGCGTCGCTGGTTGTGGCGTTGACGTGTCCTTTTTTTCTTCCTGATCCATCGCCGGATGCCAACCGTATGTGCCTTCCTATACGGCATCAGTCCCCCGGCTTCAAGGTGAAGATTCTGCTCGTCCGTAAGCAATTGCCAGAGCAGGAAACATCTTTTCTTCAGCACTTATGCTACGGCGTCCCTGATCGCTATGAAACGGTTCCAGTGCAGGAGGATCCGGTGTGGGAGGGAGGCGATGTCATTTCCTATTCCCCGTACACGGACGGTTCCTTGGTACTGCCTCGTGTTCAACGGTCGCTGGCCGGAGCCGTATGGGCACTCGATCCCAATCAACCCGTATCCGTCTCCGGTGGTGTCATCCAAGCCAAGGGAGTCAACGGGGAAAGCTTGGAGGAAAAAGCTGACGT
>CAYWDY010000046.1:11037-12502 GCA_964455985.1 uncultured Flavobacteriales bacterium | reverse complement strand
GGGCAACTGAAGTCGGAAGCAACCGATGGAAGGATTGGGGTACACAACGATTCTTTCGCGCACGACAGAAGCGTCCATTCCCAGGGTGATGGTTCCTGACACATAGAAGTTGTCAATACCCCCTTCAACGATATGACCAGGCGTGTAATCCTCAATACGAGCAATAAGACGCATGGTGTTGGACGGAGTCATATAATTAGAAACCGTGAACGTTTCATGGTACCAGGCCGCCTGCCCTAATGAGTTGCGGTTGATAGTAGCTAAGCGTACCGTATCGGTTCCATCCGAAAGAAAAATGATCATGGTATCATTCGGAGTGCCAGTACCGCCGATGTTTACGAACCAACGGTCCAACTCAATGACCGGATTTTGGTAAATGGTCAGATCGAACGCAGGTGAGGTAAGGTAGCTGTAACCGTTATCGACATCATAGGCATTGTAAGCTCCAGCACGGTTGTCCGTGACATAACACTGTGTACCGCAGTCGCCGGTGGCATCGTATTCCGGATTAACCGGATTGTTGTTCGTATCGAAAGTTCCATTAGGTTCTCCCCGCTCCCAGGCGTTGGGCGTGGTGCCACTGACGGTCCAACCGAAATCGAAACTGAAATCATCCATGAAACCCGGATCCAAAGCCACCGCGAACGGACCGCCGGAAGCGGATACTGAATTGCAGAGGGTCTGATAGCCCCACTGGCCAGAAATAAGTTCGTACGATCCGTCCACTACCGAGGCATAATTGAAACCACCGGATGGATCGGTGTTCGTGGTTAAATCAAAATCCGTATTGATCAAGCTGACCGTTGCATTCTGAACGGGCAGTCCGGTGATCGCGTCGGTTACGATTCCTTCTACAGGAACTGAAGAAAGCGGCGGCAGCGGAACATTCAACGTGGTCAGGTTTCCGTTGGTCAGGCTGATGCCAGAATACGTACGAGTAAGGTATCCCCCGCGAGAGACTACAACGTCATACGTTCCAGCAGTTGGAGTGCCGGTGGCGTAGGCGCCCGCCGTTCCGGTCAGTTTGGAAATGTTGGCCTGAACCAATTGGACCGTGGCACCGGGCAATGGAAATCCGGTAACGGAATCCGTGACAACACCTTCCAAATAACATCCTCTTACATAATCCGGAGTGAGTACGAAAAGTCCGTTATCGATATCGGAGGCGACGATAGTACCGGAAGGCAAAAACGGATAGACACCCCAACATCCGTTAAAGCCGTTTCCGCTACCCTGAGGATAGGTATCGTAGTGTCCGACTTCGATAGGATTCCATGGCCGGCTGACATCGGTAATGACCACGCCTTCTTTGTACCAGGACGTTATGGCAAAGTCATTCAGAACGTGGGTATTGTGAATGATAGCACCTGAACCCGGAGCGGTTTGAGAGCGGGATATTTCCTGGATATTGAGTGGATCAGAAATATCGAATCAAAAGGATAATTCAAAATAATTACCTTCAAAG
>CAYWDY010000046.1:0-11027 GCA_964455985.1 uncultured Flavobacteriales bacterium | reverse complement strand
TGAATAAATATGGGACTCAAACAAAGTATCATTGTCCACATATCCGTCATGCACATAGGATGAGTTTCCGCCGCCCGGATACAGATATTGACCGGCGTACGTGGGATTCCAGGGATCGGCCAGGTCGAAAATCAGGGTATTGCCGCTGCCGATGTTGCTGCCGTATAGGTATAGGAAGCCTTTGGTCGTGTCCACATGCAGGGCATGGATGCTGCTCAACTGGCCGGCAATGGCGCCATCACCGGTGTATTGTTGAAAGACAACAGGTAACGGAAGTCGACGAAGATCGACGACGGTCAGTCCTCCCCCGCCCTCTGTCGCTATGTAGGCGAAACCCCGATAGGTCTTCACCTCCCGCCAATCGGACGTCGGACCGGGAACCGTGTACAGGACGGATGGGTTGGATGGCGTGGTGACATTCACAATGGAAAGACCGAAGTCGGTTCCCACCAACGCATATTCGTTACCCAATGAATCGACAAATCCGCCAATGTTAGACAAAGCGGAATTACCGTAACTGAGATTTGCGGCCAATTGCAAGTTTTGGGCATTAGCCACGCCGGCGAGGAAGAGGGCAACAAGAATGGATAAGACTCGTTTTTTCATCATATTTTGGTAAAGGAGGCGCAAATAACGGGGTTAAATGAATTGGCGCAAGTTTAACTAGACGTAGGGCATGATTCTTCACACAAAACACACGCAGCGACCTGATGGTTATCAGCCGGAGTAAGTAAACGGATGTAAACTGGCCTTGAATGCCTAAAAATGAACAGTTTAATGAGGAAAAATATTCATTTTCAGCCCTGATTTCCGTTTTTTAAGTGAAACAATGCTTACATTTGTAAATAGGCCGTCATACGATTATCGGCTGTAAACGATTAGTACCTTAATTCAATTCGAAGTGGATTTATTTGAAAAAATAAAACGAAACAGAGGTCCGATAGGACAACACGCCAAGGATTCACACGGTTACTTCACGTTTCCAAAGCTGGAAGGTGATATCGGACCGCGCATGGTTTTCCGAGGCAAAGAGCGATTGGTTTGGAGTCTCAACAATTATTTGGGCCTGGCGAACCATCCCGATGTGCGAAAAGCTGATGCTGAAGCCGCCGCTGCTTTCGGT
Source organism: uncultured Flavobacteriales bacterium (assembly GCA_964455985.1). Lineage (GTDB taxonomy): Bacteria > Bacteroidota > Bacteroidia > AKYH767-A > 2013-40CM-41-45 > Pollutiaquabacter. The sequence continues at coordinate 9,904 of CAYWDY010000046.1, read as the reverse complement.
TTCGCCTCCCCGATGGGTGCCCGGATGATGTCCGGTAACACGAATTACCACGAGCGACTGGAGAATGAACTTTCTTCGTTCATGGGAAAAGAAGACACGATCCTGCTCAATTTCGGTTATCAGGGCATGGTTTCGGCGATTGATTGTCTGGTCGACCGACACGATGTCATTGTTTATGACAGCGAAAGCCACGCCTGCATCATCGACGGTGTTCGACTTCACATGGGAAAACGTTTCGTATTTCCCCATAACGATATCGCCAGTTGTGAAAAGCAGTTGGAGCGGGCAACCCGTATTGTTGAAGAGACCGGTGGTTCCATCCTTGTCATAACCGAAGGAGTTTTCGGCATGCGAGGCGACCAAGGCCGTCTGAAGGAGATTGTCGCCCTTAAAAACAAATACCAATTCCGTCTTTTCGTGGACGATGCTCACGGCTTCGGCACGATGGGAAAGACCGGCGCTGGTACGGCTGAAGAGCAAGGTGTTCAAGAGGGCGTAGACGTCTATTTCGGAACCTTCGCCAAGAGCATGGCCATGATCGGTGGATTCATCTCTTCGACCGAAGACGTTGTCGAGTACCTGCGCTACAACATGCGCTCCCAGATATTTGCCAAATCGATGCCTACTCCATTGGTTGTCGGTGCTTTGAAACGTCTGGAATTGTTGCGTACGCAGCCTCAATTGAAAGATAATCTTTGGAAAATCGTGAACTCGCTTCAGAACGGACTGAAAGAAGCCGGTTTCAACATTGGAAATACCGAAAGCCCGGTAACTCCGGTCTACATGAGTGGCAGTATTCCCGAGGCTACCAATTTGATTTTCGACCTGCGGGAGAATTATGATATTTTCTGCTCCATGGTCGTTTATCCGGTTGTTCCCAAAGACATGATGATACTTCGCCTCATCCCGACAGCTGTCCACAGCCTGGAAGATGTGCGTTACACGGTTGATGCATTCACCAAGGCCCATGTGAAGTTGAAATCAGGAGAATACATGGGAGATAAAATTGCAGCCTTCTAATCCTTCTTACGCTACTTTATCCATCCACTTATCCCAAACCTCCAAACCCACTCGCACCATGAAAGAATACGAAAAAATCAAGCAATTGGTCGCGGCCATCGAAGAAGACGTGATCAAGTTCTCTGAAAAGGGTAACGCAGCCGCAGGAACGCGTGTACGCAAAGGCCTCCAGGAAGTAAAACGCGCCTGTCAGGAAATGCGTGACGCCATCCAGGACCTGAAGAAGTCGGACGACGCCGCCTGATTCTGAACACATATCGAAAAATTCTGCCCCGGGCCCCAAAGGTCCGGGTTTTTTCATGCAAAATCGCAGACAAATAATTGCCCGTAAGGATTCCAATTCGGATATTTGCAGCCCTTAAACGAATTCCGGCGAGGTAGCTCAGGTGGTTAGAGCGCAGGATTCATAACCCTGAGGTGGAGGGTTCGATTCCCTCCCTCGCTACGAAAACGAGTGCAAGTAAATAGGGGGAGTAAACAGTAAGTCACTGTTCACTCCCGCTGTTTCTGTTTCTGGCGTATTCGACCCAGACCTTTTATTCTTTTCTCGCGGTAAAGATATCCGAAGGAAAACTTTACTGTTAATGACTAATCCAGAAACTTGGTGTAGTGCTTCATGCTTCGAAGCACGAAAGTCATCACCACGGTAGCCCACAAGACCGTCAAAAAGCGAGAGCCCACCGTGAAAGTGCCATAACGGACGTAGCCAATGAGGAGCTCTACATAGACAAAACCGATCACGGTAGCTAGAATACCGGAGTACTCCCGACGCAACACCGGTTTCATCCGAAAAGAAACGTGCGGTGCTTTAAATCCTGAGAAACGGGGTAAAAACGCAGGCACGCGGGAAGACCATTCCTCGAATGCCTTTCCAAATTTTCCTTGCAAGAAGTGTTCTTCAGCCATCATGATCCGCTCGTAATAGAGCCAATACGCTAACGAGAAAACAAGCATGAAGGGAACATTCTTCGTAAACACGACAATTCCCAACCAAATAAGGTAATTACCCAGATACAACGGATGGCGCACCACCGAATAAATGCCGCTCGAATTGAGTTCTTCGGCTACCTGCTCCTTGGTGTTCCGACCGGATGTTCCGTGCGGAGTAGTACCGACCGTATAGAATCGGACTAAAAATCCAAGGACCGAAATCACCGCTGCCGAGTAGTTGAACATGCGCGTGGTCATAGCGGACATCGCGTCATAATCCGTAACATACACCGCCGGAAGCGCCAAAAGAAATAAAACAAGCGGAAGCTGACCTCTGTAGCGGAAAAGCCAGCGGCCGGAAGATTGCATTGATTCAACTAATCCCATGATTTGACGAAATACGGGAAGAAATCGGTGAAACGCAAAAACAATTGGGCTTAGCCTTCGTTATTTTTATCATTAAGTAGTACCTTAGCGACCCTTTTAAAAATCGCCCTTTTTTTTGGGCTTTATACTGCATGCACTGTGAAGACTGAAACTCCCCTCCGAAAGAAAGAAATGTTCAAGATCGAATTCGAATTTCGGTCTTCCCCCAAGATACTTTTCAATTACCTGAGCAACGCCAGCTCACTCGAAGAGTGGTTTGCAGACAAAGTAGTCATCCGGGAAGGGGATTATATCTTCCAATGGGACGGATCCGAGCAGCGTGCCCGTATCGTCTCCCGAAAAGAAAACCACTCCATCCGATTCCAATGGATTACCGACGTGGCCGCCGATGACACCTATTTCCAATTCGATCTGATGCAGGATGAATTGACCAACGACATCGCCTTAGTCATCACGGATTTCGCCTATAGCGATGAGAAGGAGGAAACCATTCGTCTGTGGGAAAGTCAAGTGCATGAACTTAAGCACCACATTGGTTCCTGATTTCAGCTGAGGAATGACGTCAAATCGTTGATCATTTGAAGACCTTCGCGTTTCAACTCCCCATGAAGGCCTAGCTCCCAGCGCCTAGCTAACTTCAGGAAGCCGTTTCTTTCGGAAGCCGAAACAGCATCAGCAAGTCGATCCGGAGTCAGCAATTGGTAATTAGTTTCATCAAATCCATACTGCCACGGCGTGGAGTTCACACCAAAATAGGTGGATCCTTCGGCCATCGTGGACAATCGATTCTCCAAATCCCTACGGATATACTGTAAGCCTTCACCTTGCACGTGCAGCGTCATACTGAATTCATGACCCCACCAGCACATCGTTCGTAAAGCGAAAACAACTTCTCCACGGAAATAGCGGGGAAAATCCATCAAGCTGTAGGGAAAACCTTTATAATTCTCCCCTCGGAATATCTTACCGCGTGACCGGTCGACGGGCAAGTCCGGCAATCGCCACTGCCCTACCGCGTCGCACCAACTCTGCTGACAGTCGGCCAATAAGGCATCTAACTTTTCCGTTACCTGTCGCTTGGCCGTGAAAAACTCACGGTCACTCAACACCTCCCACTCCCGCTGACTGAGTTCCATTTGCTACCTTGCGTTTACCAATTTTCTGCTCCCAAGATACGGTGAAGAAACTCAATCTCCTGTTGCTGCGTTCCTTCGCGGGTCCGTTCCTGCTCACCTTTGTCATTGCTCTATTCGTGCTCGAGATGCAGTTCCTGTGGAAATACATCGACGATCTGGTGGGAAAAGGCTTGGGCTTCCTGGTCATCGTACGTCTTTTACTTTACGTGTCCGTCACCTTGGTACCGTTGGCGTTGCCCCTGGCCTTGTTACTCTCCTCGATCATGACCTTTGGCAACCTGAGCGAACACTCGGAGTTGACTGCCTGTAAGGCGGCAGGCATTAGCTTACAACGCGTGATGCGGCCGTTGATCGTCATGGCTTTGGCCATCGCAGCCGGTGCCTTCTTCTTCAGCAATTACGTATTGCCCGTCGCCAACCTCAAGATGAATGCCTTATTGTACGACGTCCGTCAGCAGAAGCCTGCGCTTTCCATCACGGAAGGGGTTTTCTACAACGGCATTGACGGCTACTCCATCAAGGTCGGCAGCAAAGACGACGACGGTCAGACCCTCTACGATGTCATGATCTACGATCACACCGGAAACCGGGGCAACACCAAGATGGTTCGTGCCGACAAGGGAAGAATGGTGATGTCAGAGGATGAGCGTTTCTTGGTGATCACGTTGTACAAAGGATTCAGTTACGAAGACCAGGAAGGACGCGACAGGCAATCGCATCCGTTGCTACGAACGGCCTTCGACGAAGAGACGTTCCGCTTCGACCTTACCTCGTTCCGCCTAAACCGAACCAACGAGAGCCTGTTCAAAGACAACTACCAAATGTTGGACCTACGTCAATTGGAGTCGGCTACCGATTCATTACATCGTGAGATCGCCATCGCTTCCCACAACATCGTTCGACAGTTGCCCTGGCCGGTTGATTCAGGTAGCGGCGCCCGGATGGCACCACCTGCACCAGGGATAAAAAGCATCTCCAAACCAAGATTCACCATTATCACCAACGCCCTGTATTCCGCCAAAAGCATGCGAAGTATCGCCGAGGCCGGAGCGGAAGACATTGACTACAAGCAAAAGAGTCTGGCGCGCCATGAAATCGAATGGCACAGGAAATACACGCTTCCTTTCGCTTGCCTGATACTTTTCTTTATCGGAGCCCCCTTGGGTGCCATCATCCGCAAAGGCGGCCTGGGCATGCCTGTCGTCGTTTCGGTGATTTTCTTCATCGTCTACCACATCATCAGTATCACCGGAGAGAAGTTCGCTCGTGAGGGTGTTTTCCCGGCATGGAAAGGGATGTGGCTGTCAGCTGCGATCCTGTTGCCTGTAGGTATCCTGCTTACCTACAAAGCCACTACAGACAGCAGTCTGTTCAACTGGGATTTCCTGACTCGCTGGACGAACCGCTGGCGCAGAAAGCAAAAACCAACCGTTGAAGCATGAGGGCGCTTTTTCTTTGCCCACGTATTCCGTGGCCGTTGAACGACGGCGGAAATTTGGCCATGATGGCCATGGCCGAACTCTGGAAAAGTAAAGGGCATGATGTGACTCTCTTTTGCCTGAACACCCGGAAACATCATATCGACCCGCAGTCACTACCTGCACGGCTTACTGAACACATCCATCTGATTTCATCGACCATCGACACCACCATTCGGCCGTGGGATGCATTTCTCAATCTTTTTGCCCGCGGCGAATCCTATAACGTGCAGCGGTTTCACTCTCGGGATGCCGAAGACCGTCTGAAGAAAATCCTACAGGACCAGTCGTTCGATGTCGTCGTATTCGAATCCATGTTCACCACTCCTTACCTGCCCATCGTACGTCGATATTCCGACGCCACCATCCTTCTCCGTTCCCACAATGTAGAACACATGATCTGGGATCGACTGGCTTCCGCCTGTACATCGTGGCTCAAGAAAACCTACCTGCATTTTTTGGCCCGCCGAATGGAATCCTACGAGAAGAGAGTATTATCTCAATTCGACGGCATACTCTCCATTTCCACATCGGATGAATTGGTTTACAAGAAATGGTCCCCCGAAGTTCCCCTGCTGACGATCCCCATGAGTATTGACCTGAAAAGGTATGAGCTTCAATCAACCGGTACAGCCAAAGGGCTTTCCCTGTTTCATCTGGGAGCGATGGATTGGATGCCCAACCGGGAAGGAATACAATGGTTCCTGGAAGAAATATGGCCTTCCGTACATCGCGAATTCCCGGAGCTCGAATTTCATTTGGCCGGTCGTGCGTTCCCACCCGAAATGATGACTGGTTTACCAGATGGTGTGAAAGCCCATGGCGCGGTTGAGGACGCAGCCGATTTCATGCTTGACAAACCGATAATGGTTGTACCATTGAAAGCCGGAGGCGGAATACGAATTAAAATTCTGGAAGGAATGGCTCGCGGCAAGGTGATTATTTCTACCCGTATCGGTGCCGAAGGAATTCCGGTGACACACGGTCAGCAGTTGATGCTCGCCGATACGGCCGAAGAATTCATACAGGCCATCAGGCAATGTCAGGAGCCTGAGTTCAGGAACATGTTGGGCCTTCGTGCTAGGCACTGGGTTGAAAAGGAATACTCGGGGGAGAGTATGGCCGCTCGCCTCTTTCCATGGGTGGCATCCTTGCCGAAGCGAAGGGTGCGCTAATCAGGAATCTAACTTAATGGTATGCCCCATCTTGTCGCGCTTCGTCGCAAGGTATTGGCGGTTGTGACGGTTAGACTCGATGTGGAGCGGTACCGTTTCCACGATTTCCAATCCGTAACCGATGAGTCCGGCACGCTTCTTCGGGTTGTTGGATAACAACCGCATCTTGGTTATTCCCAAATCCCGGATAATCTGAGCCCCGACACCATAGTCGCGTTCATCCATAGCAAAACCGAGTTCGAGGTTTGCCTCGACGGTATCACGGCCCTGCTCTTGCAGTTTATACGCTTTCAATTTGTTCAGCAATCCGATACCGCGGCCTTCCTGATTCATGTACACGATGACGCCCTTGCCTTCGGCTTCGATCATTTCCATGGCCTTGTGGAGCTGTGGGCCACAATCGCAACGGCAGGAGCCGAAAATATCTCCAGTAAGGCAAGATGAGTGAACACGCACCAAAACCGGCTCGTCTTTGCCCCACGTACCTTTTACCAAAGCGAGATGCTCCTGACCAGAATTCAATTGACGGTACGCATGAAGCTTGAAATCACCGAGTGTGGTAGGAAGCTCCACCTCTACTTCTTTCTCAATCAAGGATTCATTCCGCAAACGGTACGAAATAAGATCTTCAATGGAAATGATCTTGAGGTCGAACTTATCCGCGATCTGTCGGAGATCCGGCAAGCGGGCCATGGTTCCGTCGTGGTTCATGATTTCCACCAATACGCCGGCGGAGGAAAAACCTGCCAACCTGCTCAAGTCGATGGTGGCTTCCGTATGGCCACTGCGACGGAGAACTCCGCCGCTCTTGGCACGAAGCGGGAAAATATGACCCGGTCGGGCCAATTCATCGGTACGGGTAGCAGGATTGATCAGCGCACGAACGGTTCTGGAACGATCAGAAGCGGAAATGCCGGTGGTAATGCCGGGAGCGATCAGATCGACTGAAATGGTGAATTGTGTTTCGTGGCTGGAGGTATTGTGAGAAACCATCAAGGGCAGGTCAAGCTCCTGACAGCGCTGTTCGGTAAGGGCTACACAAATGAGGCCGCGACCGTGGGTCGCCATGAAGTTGATGACATCCGGGGTGGCGTTCTCGGCTGCCGTGATGAAGTCGCCCTCGTTTTCACGGTTGGCATCATCCACCACGATGATGACTTTCCCGTCTCTAAGGTCCTGCAATGCTTCTTCAATGCTGTTCAGTACGACTTCCATATACCATCGGATAACAGGACAAAGGTAAGAAAGTTTACCCGTGGGTTGGGTAGCGCAGCGGTCAGGAGGAAAATACCTTGTACGTCAGCGATTCTTACACGGCATGAATTGATTAAAATCACGAAAAAAGGCGTTCATGTTGCATAGAAGTCAATTTAGGAGTATCAAACCCTGGTTAAACTTGCAAGTGTGACAAGGCTTGACATTACTTCTCATTTGCCATGAAAAACAGCCCTAACCTTGTTCTCACAATCACCTCACCAACCACAGCTTGGTGAACCGTTACAACGCAACCCCGTAAGGTTGCTCTCGAATGCTGCAAGACCCCGTAAGGTCTGCAGCATTTGTTTTTTAGGCCCTTCGCCAACCAATTAACCCAGTAATCTTAATCAACAGACGATCCACTAAAATGCAAATGGATTGTAAGAAATGGAACCAAAAGATTAACCCTTGCCCGACTGACGCAGTAAGTTTGTGTCATAACCTCAAAACAACATCACCTATGTAAAAGATCGACCGATAGTGTCGAGCAAAAAACCCGACCGATAAGGCCGGGTTTTTTGTTTGTATCAAGGTCGGTTTTTCGGCTCCTCGGTTGGCGGAGATTCCGGCTTCTTGGAAAGACCCAGACGTTGCTTGAGATCGGAAAGTGAATTGAAATCCTGCCGGAAGAACACGCCCACTCCCTGTGTGTAAGGAGCATTGAAGTTGATGAGGTCATCCGCATTGCTACGGTTATAGGCCTTTAACCGGAAACGGCCGTCTTTGGAGACCTTATACTCGGTATAGAATTCTCCCACGACGGTATTCGAGCTCTGGTTGGTCGCTGCCGCGTTGGTACCCATGACTCCCACGTTGGTTTCAACCAGCAGTCGGTCGTTGAACAAGGATTTGGAGAACATCAGGTTGATCTCTTCGTTCGTGTAGGTGTCCTTTGCCCGGTAATTGAATCCGATGTTCACATCCTTGCTGAGCTGAGAAAGCCAGTTGCTGACCTGGTTACTCAACAATTCCGTAGCACTGGCCATGGCGCCTGCCCCGGCGTCGAATTTGCCCACGGAGCTGGTATTCACTGAAGGTGGAAGGAACTGGTTGAAGACGAGTAATCCGAACATCTGGCGATTCACCTCCTGCTCCGAATTTAAAACTGTACGTACCATGCTTTCGATGGTCGGATCCTGGGCACGTACGGCGATCTCGTAATTAATGGATGGGTTCATCAGCTTGCCGGTCAGATTTAGCCTCAAATCAACCGGCACACGACGCTGGAAAGTACTGTCCTGGATAAGATTCACCAGGGATCCCGTATACACCGTGTAAACAGCCGTCATGTCGATATTGGCATCGTAAGGATCACCGCCCCACGTGATACGTCCTCCATTGTCGACTATGAAACGTTTGTTAATCAGGTTTTGCAACGTGAAGAGATACGTTCCCTTCTCGATAGTGAACGTGCCGTACATATTGAAATCACCCAACGTGTTGATGTCCATCCTCAGGTTTCCTGAACCGCTGCCGGTGATTACGTCACCGATCTTCTCGTCAAAAATCAGATTGATCTCTGCATCCGGCGTGATATCAAGACTCATGTTGAGGCGAAGTCCGGAGAGATTCACCTTGCTGACATGCTCTGTGGTATCGGCGTTATCCCGTCGGTTGATGAACGTGATGAAATCGGATTCGGTTATCTCCGATGTCGTCGAGAGCGGAATGTTGATCACGCTGCCTTTATTCGGACTGAGGGCGATATCCATCAGCATATCATCCAAGGAACCGTAAATATGGACATACCCCGTTGCGTTGGCTTTGCCGTAAAAGAGTTCGTTGTCCACCAAAGCCGTATTGAGTGCCTGGAAATTGCGCGGGAATAATTCCAGATCAAAGTTCCAATCTTCGAAGGCCGTATGGCTTACCCGGCCTTTAACACCGGACTCATGACCGTTCTCGTCGTAAAGGAGGATATCCGAAAGGTCAAAGTAGCCGGGATGTATCTCGACGCGGTTTGAAAAATTGTAACGGGTCTTGAGGTATTCGATCGTTGCTGCCGCTTTCTTGAAATCGGTATAACCGGAGAAATCCGGACGCTCAGGCGTACCGGTTATGGAAACATCCATAGATACTTTACCACGTAAATTCGATATGAGTCCGTCCGTGAATCGTTCGAAGGAATGCAAGTAGAGATTTTCAGTGGTAAGGCGGAAATCCAGGTTATCCTCTTTCTTATCGGTATCGTATTTACCCTTCAAGGAAATGATGCGTGCAGAGCCTTTGGTTACCGAGACATCGACCAACACCTCTTTCTCAGCACTGTTATATCCAAGAATAATGCCTGCATCCCCAATGGTATCGCCATTGATTCCGAACCCACCAATGAGGAGGTCCGAATTAAATCGTATATCATCATAGACATGAGATACCGTCAACCGGCCATCGGCCACTCCTTTAAGCTGGAGCGAATAGGCGTTCAGCGCCGGATTCAGGTGATCGATGAAAAATCGGGAGAAATCGATGGAGAGCAGGTCCTCTTCGGACTTACCGATTCTGCCATTCAGCACCACGGATT
>CAYWDY010000045.1:3326-12658 GCA_964455985.1 uncultured Flavobacteriales bacterium | reverse complement strand
CTTTACCTAATGATAAACTCGCTCCAAGTAAATTCTACTTACCCGATTCAGTTCTACTAGATTATAATCCTTTAGAGCTCTTCTGTTTAAACCGTACCATAGCAAATGATATAAGTCATATACAAATCGACAAGAAAAAAGTAGGTTTATCCTATGTCGATTGGTATGGAAAAAAGCACCCCACCCATTTATATCTTTACTCTTTTACTCTTCTTTACTTTCCCTTTCCATATTCCAGCCCAGCCCTTATCCTACATTCCCGGACCGGCTAACGTGGATACCTCCCGGTTCGCCCATGTCTATTTTCTTCGGGAGGAGGAGGATGAATTCCCGGATAATTGGATGGCCGCCGTCATGAATAACGACAATGGGTTTTGTGTCAAAGCCAAGATGAATCACATCTACCGCGTCAATACGGTACGAACGGGACTCAATCGCTTCGGTGGATCTATTGATGACGTCAAGACCGAGATAACCTTATACTTAAGGCCGGGGGAGAATTCTTTCGTGGAGCTGAAACCGCTCAGGCAGCCTGACAATTCCATTCGAGGAAACATCCGGGTTCTTGATGATGCAGAGGGCGAGGCACGGGTTAAGTCCTTCACCGGGACCATTCAGGATCGATATTGCATCTTGCCGTTCGGCCAGGAACATTTCGACTACCGGGAGAATGCGTATGAAGACACCATACGATGGTATGCCGGCAAGGATTACTTCTATTTATTCAAACCGCTACCCTCATGGGAAATGATAGGTCGCACGGTGCTGTTCACGTCGCTGACCTTCAGAAATGAGTTGATTTCCAAAACCTACTCGGAAGCCCGCGGGATATACTATTTGGCACTAAGTAAATGCAATTCCGAGGCGGAGTTGGCAACCTATTGCAAAGAAAAGTTTATCCATTCGGCGATAGTAAAAGGAAAGGATTCATTGATCAGCGCGGAAGTTAAATCCATTCAAGCGCCGGAAGGAATTCGCTATGCGATGATGGTCAACATAGAGAATAGAACTGCGTCCGATAAACTTCCCGATGCAAAATCGCTGACCCTTCATGCCTCCTATATCGTTTTCTTTTGGACGAACCGGAAAGGAAAAGGAGAAGCGGCCTTCTTTTATGACTCGGAACGTGGACTCCCGGAGGAACTGCACAGCCTCGCTGAATTGGAAGAACGCATGCGTTGGGCTTGGAAGAGTTTTCGATTGGTGGAAGAGGATTAAGCGCTATAGGGAATGCTCGCTTTTTTGTTTATTTATCCATGACGATTATTTATTAGAAAGGAAACGTTCGCGTTGGAACTGTATTTTACCGCGACAACTTCTCCACCTAACTACTACTTCTACATGAAGAAGTATAAATTCTGTCAAAGCTGCGGATACCCGCTGAAGAAAGACAAAAAAGGAGGAGGAACCGAAAAGGACGGATCCTTGAGTAACAAATACTGTTCGATGTGTTACGAAAACGGTTCCTTCTTGACACCGCCGGACATCAACACGCCGGCCAAGATGCAGCAGTTTTGCATGCAGGAAATGAAAAAGTCAGGAATCAACGGTCTGTGGGCGTGGCTGGGTACACGAACAATCCCTAAGCTGGAGCGCTGGAAAACATGAGCGTTCGCTATCAGCAATCCTATCGCACTTGAAGGATGACTGAGTATTCATCCGAATGAATTACTTACTTTTTACGCACGTGCTTTTTCAAAATTCGCCTTCCCTCTTCATGGGATGTTTTTGTTTTTCTTTTTCCCCAGATCATGTCTCGCCCTATTTTCACGTTATCCGCCAAAGAAACGACCGGGTATGGATAATCTTTTCCCACTTCAAAGCCGATGAACGATTGCTCTAGGGATGTGAGTTCCCAGGGCGCATGCAGTTGATGCGGCTCAAGCCGTGAAAGTTCAGGCAACCAAGTACGGATAAATCGCCCATCCGGATCATGGTCCTGTGAATTTTTAACCGGGTTGTATATGCGGACGGTATTGATTCCCGTCGTTCCTGCTTGCATCTGAAATTGCGGGTAGTGAATACCCGGATCATAATCGAGAAAAAGCTGCGCCAAATGATATGCTCCTTTTCGCCAGTCAATGAGTAAATGATGACAAAGAAAAGATACCAGCAGGGCTCGCATACGAAAATTGATCCAACCGGTCGCATGTAGACAGCGCATGCAGGCATCCACAATCGGCACTCCGGTAGTTCCGTTTTTCCACGCCGAAAGCAACCCCTCATCGTTTTTCCATTCCAGCTTTTCGTAAGCCCGATTAATACATGAAGTTTCGTATCGACATTCCATCTCAAATTTTTGGGTGAAATGACAATGCCAATGAAGTCGACTGGTAAAATTGAGCAGGGAGTTCTTATAGGGCGTATTATCGATATGCTCCTGGGTCTGCTGCCACACTTGCCGGATACTTAGATTACCCCATGCGATATATGGGGATAAACGGCTGCAGGAGCGTCGGCTATCGTGAGGTTTGGAGATATGCCGACTGTATTGATATCCTCTCTCTTCCAAAAAAGACCGAAGGTATTTCCAGGCATAAGATTCACCGGCGGGCTGATAGCTTTCCGGGTATCGTTGAAGTTCCGTCAAGAACGACCCATTCAACAAAAAAGGATGTTCCGGTTGTATTGTTTTATTTTTAGAATAGGTGTTTTGGATGATGGGTCGCTGCATGTATTCATCCCATCGTGCGTCCCATCCTGTGCGATCCTCAATCCCACGAAGAACACCGTTTTGTTGGGACTCTATCCATGCGATTGATTGGGACGAAAGCAATCGCTTTACCGCTTTGTCTCTGTTCCACGTGATTTGAGTTCCACTTTCGCGATGACTGAAGACCTGGTCCACGTGAAAGTGATCGAGAAAATACCGGAACACGTCGACGGCGTCGCCGTGAGCGATGGTAATCGATTTTCCAAAAGACTCAAGTCGGCGGTTGATATCCTGAAGGGAGTGGTATTGAAACTGTAGATGGCGTAACGAAGTATCTGGATAGCTATACAGAGTGGGCTCGAAACAAAAGAGTATCAGATAAGGAATGGCTTCCGCCTCAGCCCGCTGAAGCGGCTCGTGATCCTGGGTTCGTAAATCCCGCTTCAGCCATACGATATTGATCCGAGGTTTGTCCATTGGCTCCAGGAAAACATCATTATCCCTGTATTGTTTTTATGGACAGGATAAATTGACATTTTCTTTATTCCAATGGGGAGCAGTTGGCATGAGATGCGGGAAGTCATTCTGTTCACCTGATACCCAAACGTAGAGCAGTACATCGACGTAACGATGATTTTAACATTCGTATAAAGGACAACCTCAAAACTATATCCGATTCCATTAAACCAGAACCAACTAATTAAGTCAATCATTCCCTACCTTGGTATCTATGAAACGCCTCTTTGCTTCCGTATCGTTTTTGACACTTTTGTATTGTCCGGGTTTTTCTCAAACCATTGATCCAATAACGACGGCCCGGCTGCAGTACAGCATAGACAGCATTTGTGTCGCGCAACAAGTGAAAGGAATCACGGCTGCAGTCATGCTTCCATCGGGTGAAATTTGGACCGGCGTTAGTGGCGTATCACACGCCACAACTCCGGTTACACCGGATATGCTCTTCGGCATCGGAAGTAATACCAAGCTGTTTACCGCCATTGTCGTCTTGAAACTATCGGAAGCAGGACTCCTAGCCCTTGACGATTCTATTTACCATTGGATTCCTAGTACGGCTAATATAGACTCCTGTATTACGATTCGCCAGTTGCTGAATCATACGAGCGGACTCGCAGGTTACAATCAGATTCCTGGTTATAATGATTCCATCTTGAGCAATCCCAACCGCATTTTCTCTAAAACAGAACTCCTGTCATGGGTGGGGGCGCCCGTTTTTTCGCCGGGCACGAGCTGGGGTTACTGCAACACCAACTACCTGCTGGCAGGGATGATAGCCGAATCGGTCGCTTCACAACCGCTGGAAGAATATCTGAGGCAAAATATATTCACCCCCTTCCAGCTGGACAGCACCTTTTTCCCTGTATACGATACGTTGATAGGCGAGGTCGCGCATGCATGGGTGAACGGAACGGACATAGACCCTATTCCACGTACCTCAACATTATCTTCTGCGTGGGCAGCCGGTGCCATATATTCTACGGCTGCCGAGATGGTACAATGGTACCACACGCTATTTTCCGGGGCTGTATTGAGCCTAACTTCATTCAACGAAATGACCACGCCGGTCGGTCCGACATCCTACGGCATGGGTATGAGCCGTCAAGTAATCAACGGACGGGTAGTCTGGGGCCACACGGGTAATATTCGCGGCTATCTCTCCTGCTTTGTGTACGATACACTGACGGGCATATGTGTCACGGTGATAATCAACCAGGATCCGTCATCGCCAGTGCCGGTAGTGGCTACACTTTTGAATATCGCTGCCGGCACCTTGATGTCTGCTAAGCCCTTGATGATTGGCGAAAGTCTTTTCGTCATTCATCCAAACCCCTTGCACGGAAAATTCAATGTCACTTCGTCGTTATTCCATTTCGGAGAATCGTGGACGCTGGATTGGTTTGACGCTTCGGGCCGCTGGATCGCGAAAGACCATGCAATTGCATCAGATAATCACTTGACTTCGTATTCGGCTCTTCGAGCAGGCAGCTACTTGCTTCAACTCACGAACGATTCCAACTCGGGATATTCGGTTCGATTGAAGGCGGTGGTGGAGTGAGGGTAACTTCAGGGCCTAAGTTTCGCCGGATATATATCCGGCGAAACGCCATGTGAAGCAAAGCAGTTGTAAACACCATACTACCGATTGCCTTCTACCGTACGATGAATGACATCGAGTAATCCGTGATGTATCCTGTCGTCACAGAGTTGCCAGAACATGATGCCGCCTAAACCTACTTGAAGCGCATATTGGGTTTTGAGAGAAATGGATCTTTCGTTGTCGAATGTGGCGAGCCAACGTTTGGATTTATGAATTGCATAGGGAGCTTTTGCCGTCGTGTCAAAACGAAGTTCAAAGCCTCCGTCAACCGATAAGAATTTTTCAGATTCCTTGTAGGGAAACGTGTATTCGAAGATACACGGCTGGTATAAATCAACGGCATTGCCCTTTTGAATCCTGAATACTCGAGCATACAATGCGGCACCGATTACGATTTTTTCCTTCGGCACTCCGGCTTCCGCCATCATTTCTACCGCATGATCGGTTGATTCCACCTGCTTAGGAGTCGAGTAGAGCGGAGTATGATGACCGCTTACCGTGCTATACCCATGAACCAGATCATAACTCATGATATTGATAAAATCAACTAAGGGAACTACGGATTTCCAATCGATAGCCGAGTCGATATAACCGCCATATCCACCGGAAGCAAACGTGAGTAGAAAATCCTTCGGCGATTCACGACGGATTTCCTCCAACAATAACGTGAAGTTCTGCTTATCGTCCGGAGACCTCTTGTGACCCGGAAACCCTTGTACCACGGGATATTCCCAATCCAAATCCAAACCGTCCACATGGAAGTAGTCAACCATAGCCCGTACGGATGCTGAAAATCGTTTCCGTCCGTCTTCCCGGGAGAAAACTTCAGAACAGGTAGCACAACCACCCCAGCCACCCAACGAAACCATTATCTTAAGATGCGGAAACGTTTTCTTCAGCCCGATCAGTTTTTGAACGGCTAACGTATCAGTGGTTTCCCGCAATCGGAATTCGTCACCCGCCAAGTTTCCAAAGCAGTAGATCAGGTGAGTCAGTTTAGAAAGCTCCAGGCTGTCGAAAGGAACCGAATTACCCGCGTAATAACCCACTACCTTGAAGTCACGAGCTGTGCTTTTGGCCGTGAATACATCCAGGGTTAACAGTAGTATGATATAGAGCAGTATGACCCGGTTAGGTTTCACGATAATTCGATGGCGAAAGGTGTACGGTAAATCTAGGTCTTTTTAAGCTACGTAGCTACGTAGTCAATATTTCTACTGGAGCTAGAAAAATCATTCTTGCAAGAAACACTTGCGAACGAAATCCTTATCTGTAGTCGCCATTCGAATGGAATACCATCCGGCCGCTACAGCCGGACCATGGAATATCCACGATTGACCCGATTGCTCTACAGGAATCCTTGCAATCAACCGTCCGGTGAAGTCAAATACTTCCACTGCTTTTAGGTAGGTGTCACTTGTAAACGACAGTAACCATTGCGAAGAGGCATCTTGGGTAAAGTAAGCTACTTCGAGTGGACTGTTATCCTTGAACCGCACCGCAACGATATCGCTCCAAGTCATCGTACCGTCGTAATCCGTCTGCCTCAACCGATAATAACTTATGCCTTCCAACGGCTCATCATCCATAAAGGAGTATTCGTTTCTGCTCGATGTTGTACCAGCGCCCGCAAGGACACCTATCGGTTCAAATCGCATCGCGTCAGCACTTCGCTCTACGGTGAAGTGATCATTATTGGTTTCACTCATCGTCACCCAGTCGCATCGAACCGCCGATTGTTCTGCCTGAGCTTGGAAATAAAGCAACTCGATCGGCAATGGCAGTGAGGTATTGGCTCCCGTGAAGTCCGAGAATGCCGTTACGTTGTACCAGCTGAAAGTCTTTGCTGCCACATTATGAGAACCGGATGATCCGTCGATGTTTCCTATGCCTGATCCGGGACAACTGCTCCAAATAGCCATGCCACTCGCTGTGCTGTATTTTACCGGATACAACGTACCGGCACCAACCACATCCGCTGCATTCTGGTAGGAATAAACAGCATCATAATCGAGGCCACCTGTAAGCCCGATCGGCTCCATGCTCCAATATCTGTTCAGATAGGATGTCGCTGCCAAGTTCGGTTGCTTGCCAAGGGTAACTTTAGAACGTACGGTTGAACCTGCTGCTGTTCCGGTATGGAAATCTAGCGTGATCGGTGTGTATTGTACGGAGTCGCCCAACGGAAACAGGTAGGGACTGTTGGTGTTGGTATGACGGATAAAGTAACCGGACAAACTGTTGATATGCTGACCGCTTGCTGCGCCGGAAATCGTTCCATTTGCCGAAGGTGTTCCAAGCGACAGTGTCTTGCCGTTAAGATCGATGATGCCGTTCGCGAATACGATTCCTTCCGTGACAGAAACATCCGTCAATAATTGAAGGGCATTGTTAGCCTTGCTGTTGTTCATATGCAAGGTGCCTACCTGTTGAGTAGAGGGAGCTGCGAAATGCTGCAAGATGGCTGCATTGAAACGTAGTGTTCCGCCACCAAAGGTGGATGACCCGTTGTTGTTGATATCGCCATACACCCCAAGATCGAAGCCAGGAATCAAAGTGACGGATGCTGAGTTTTGTAACGAAAGATTCCGGCAGACAGACGTGTTGTTGCTGCTAACTGTCGGGTAGAAACCGCCCACAGGAGTCGTAGGAATGGTTACGTCAGTCGTAGTAGTTGGAACTACACGGCATCCCCAGTTGGTTGGCGTATCCCAATCGTTTGTGTATCCCAACCACTGACCGGGATTCTCAACGGTAGCGACAACTGGCACTCGAGTACCCGAGGTGCAACCGTCAACGACAGCCATGGCATAATACGATGTCGTAGTAGGCAATACCGGCGTTTGGAAGACTGCTCCGGTATCTAAGGCCGTTCCTCCCGTTGAGGCGGAATACCAAACAACATTACCAGCGCTGGCCGTCGCTCCAATATAGAAGGAGGAAGTACTGCAACCGCTTGAATCTTGTACGGAGGTGATAGATGGAATCGCATTCACGCTGAAAACGACTGTGTCGGCATTTCCTGTGCAACCGGTAGTTGTTGTGGTAGGAGTGATGACATAGGAAACATGCCCTAATGGATTACCAAGGGGTTGAGTGAGATTGACCGATAAACTGTTTCCGCTTCCAGAAGCCGCTCCACCAAGACCAGAGGTGGCACCGGTTGTCGTCCAACTGTATGTGGAAGCAAGAGATGAACTCAGAGCATACGTCGAGGGGACACCGCTGCATAGCGTATCGTCGGGCAGCGCTGCGATCACCGGCTGTGGATTGATCAGTACCGTCACCGGTCGGATGGAGCTACATCCGTAAACCGATTCTGTTCCTTGGATATAGTATGTACCGGCTGAGTCAACGGCTGACGGAGTCGCGACCGCTGTAGTGGCTGACGAGGAATTCCAGTAACTGTATGTCAGTCCTGCTGCTGATCCTGCGGTTACCGAGGGGCCCGTCAGGTTCACGGTATTCGGAGCACATACCGCTGCCGGTGATGTGATATTTACTGTCGGGTTAGGTCGGATAGATACAACAGCACTGTCAAATTGTGCTTGTAGGCAGAAGGAAGCGTTCGCGTAAACCAGATTCGTCAACTGATAAGTCAACGTTCCGGGAGTAGTGGTCGGTGGTACCAATATCACACTGTCAGCAGAGGCGCTGGTGGAGATTGTTGCATTGACACCATTGACGGAATAGAAAAATGTGTACGGTGGATTCGCTCCCTGGGCAAAGAAAACTACTTGCCCCGTCGTGCTTCCTTGGCAAACTGACGGAGTCGCTACGATACTGCCGAGACTGCTCAAGCTCACGGTCAGTTCGGTGCTGTCCACACGCGGACAACCGTTGTTTCCGGTCACACGGGTCAGGTAGGTGATCGGACCGTTAGGAACCGTAGAAATACTGTTGAGGGTTGAACCGCCTGGTGTCCAGAGGTACGAGAAGGAATTACTTACGGCAACACCTGAAACAACGAAGTTCGGATTACCATAGAGAGGCCCTGTGCCATAAGCCGTCGTTGTTGAATTGATGACTGTTGGTGAATTATCCGGTTGGTCCATTTTGTAATAGGCAACCAGGTTGGCCGTGACCGGTGGATAGTTAGCGGTCATGTCGGCTAGTATCTGTGCACTCGGAAGAGCACTGTTGAAAATACGCAGCTCGTCGATCTGCCCATTCCAGAAACGGGTGCCGCCAGCCCAACGTCCCAGACGCAAGGATTCGGTTCCATTATACCGGATATTCCCGAGCGTCCAAGGTGTTGTACCGACTTGTGATCCGTTAATGTACACCGCGATGGCCGTTCCGCTTTTCACCAAAGCCACATGCTGCCAGGTATTACCGGTCAGGGTGAATGGCACGGAAGCAGACCCAAGCGGAGTGTAACAGGTAAAGGAATACTGGTTCAATGCGGCATTGTTCTGTGCGCACGTCCAGCTTAATCCGGTGAAGGAGTAATTGTTATCGATAATCGTTGCAAAAGGGGATTGTACCGTCGAGGCTTTCACCCAGAACTCAATCGTAAAGTTCGAGTAATTGAACCACGTACCAAGATCAGCGCTTTGTGAG
>CAYWDY010000045.1:0-3313 GCA_964455985.1 uncultured Flavobacteriales bacterium | reverse complement strand
CTACGGAAGCACCTTGGCAGATCGGAGAAGTATTGCCCAGAATGCTCACTACCGGCGGGATGTTATTCTGAAATACTACGTGATTGATGGATGTCGAACAGTTGAAGGCATCGGTAAGTACTACAGTATAGGTCCCGGGTTGATTGACCGTCCGAACAGAAGACGTAGTTCCATTTTCCCAACGGAACGTGGCTGAACCGGAAGCCGTCAATTGAACCGAACTTGTCGTGCAATTGAGTTCGGCAGAGCTGGCTGATATAGCACCGGTGGGAGCTGCCCGGACTACTACCGTTACAGGACGAATGTCCACGCACGTGGTGAAGCGAGTGGCTTTGATGTAATACGTTCCCGCCGGTACATCCCGAGGGTTGGCCAGCGCAACCGTTCCTGCTGGATCCGTCCAATACGTAATCGTCATATCTGGCGGCGTTCCGGCGGTGACAGCCGGTAATGTAAGATCGACCGTGGCCGGACTGCATACTGGAGCCGGCGGATTGACGACCAACGTAGGGAATTTGAGAATCGTCCTGTTAGATGAGAACGTGATACCGGAACATCCATTAAGTCCGGGTGTAATCACACAGGTGACCACGTCGTTATGAGCCAGACTGTTGTTGGTGTAATTGGCATTCGGTCCGTTCTGAACCGTTACACCATTCACCTTCCATTCGAAGTTGGGGCTGCCGGCATTCGTGGCACCGGCTACGTAACCACCGGCGTGCGGATTGTAGATGATGGCGTTGGTGATCGTTCCTCCTTGGTTGAAGATGGAAACATCCGCCATCATGGGGAGCGTGCTGGCTATGGAAACACTGGTAAAGATCAACAGGTTGTTCTTGTAATACCGGACACGGTTCTGCCCCGCCACCAATTCAACACTCATCCTCAAAATGTCATTCGGCAAATAAGCCCCAGAGTAGTTGCGGTCGACTCCGCCTTCCACAATGCGCAGTTCTCCTGTGGCTAAGAGATTAAAAGCGAAACCGATGCTGGTGTAATTGCTGTTGGCATTGGTCACACTAAGACCGGCCATCCGCGCCTTGTCGTTTTCCGTCACGGTAAATTGAAAGCCTCCATTCATGCTGACGGTGTTCCAGCTACCCGCACCGCCGTCCCACGAACCGTCCGATTGGGTTTTGACCAGATTGTTCGTGGTCGCGACCACGTTCGTCAGGTCGATGGTCTTCCATTGAATTTCTTCGTACAGCAACTGGCATGAGGTGGTGACGGGAACACTTTTGACGTATGCATCCACATTCACCGGAACAGCGATGATATTTTTTACGTCATTCGATATCAGCGGCGCGTTAGAGACGCATCCGGCCAGGTTCGCGGTCATTTCACTGCGAACGATGTCGTTGTTGTTCAACGAAGTGTTCGTGTAAGTGGCTGATGGCCCCGTCTGCACCGATACATTATTGACAAACCATTGATACGATGGGGATGAGCCGGCGTTCAGCGTCATCGCTTCGAATTGACCGCCGTTGAAATTGACGACGGTAGGCGACTTCACCGTAGCTCCCGGATCGAGTAACGAAACATCCACGATCAGAGGCAAGGTGGGCACGAGCAAGCTGGTATATACAGCTATACCGCTTTTCAAGTAACGGACTACATTCGATTCGACACTGATCCGGAAGGTGTCACCTGCGGCGTAGGCGCCCAATACACCTTTGTACGTTCCCGCTTCGTAGATCCGGTAGGTGGCGTTGCTCTCCAGCAGGAAGGCATATCGGATCGAACTCTGATCAGAACCGGTGTTCGTGGTGCTGAGACCGATCATCCGGTTTTTGTTTGCTTCCAAGGCGATGAACTCGAAGTAGCCGTTGTTGCTGACCGTGTTCCAGGATGCTGCACCACCATCCCAGGCGTTGGATGTTCCGGTCTTGGTCAGCTGGTTCACGTTGCTGATGCTCATGTTGGTAGTCAGCTCACTTTTCTTCCATTTCACATCTTCCCGCACAACACTGCAGGAAGCCGGAACCGCCACGCCGCGGATGGCGAAGTCGATATTCGTGACGGCCGTAATCGTGTTGATGATAATGTTGGAATTGGCCGGTGAAAGGTTGCAGCCGGACAATGTAGAGGTTGCCACGCAACGAATGGTGTCATTATTCTGTAAGTTCAGATTGGCATAGGTGTTCGATGGTCCGGTTTGTGTTACACCACCGTTAACGCTCCACGAGTAGGTAAGTCCAGATCCCATATTCACGGTATTCGCGGTGAAGTTTCCGCTGCTGAAATTGGTGATGACGGCGTTGCTGACCGTTCCACCTTGGTCGTAAATGGAAACGTCAACCATCAGTGGAAGTGCCGGGACAACTGCACTCACATAGATGAGATTCCCGTTCTTGTAATACTTGACCACATTGGATTCCACGGCAATACGGAAAACATCGTTCGCGGCATAGGTCGCGTTGGCGATGGCTATCGTATTCCCGGATTGACGGATATCGTACGTGGAACTGCTTGTCAGGTAAATGGCGTATTGAAGGGATGTCCAGTCGGCGTTCAGGTTGACACTGCTCAATCCGATCATCCGGTATTTGTTCGTCTCCAGCACTTTGAACTCCAAGTATCCGTTGTTATGCACTTTATTCCAGGAGAATGCCCCGCAGTTCCACCCCGTGTTTTGGTTTCGAATCAATCCGTTACCGTTTACTATGGAAGCGTCACGGCTTAGATCGGAAAGTTTCCATCGCACGGGCTCCGTAACCAAGGCACACGTTGCTGTCGCGGGCTCGGATGTGATGGCGAAATCGGAAAGCGGAGGAAGGGTGTTGTTGATGTACACGTAATTCGAAGCATACGGGAACGGCGTGCAGCCGGGAACACCACTGGTGAGGGTACAACGGACCGTATCGTTTCGCTGCAGATTGATATTGGTGTAAGAAGTGGTGGCTCCGGTTTGAACGGAATTGCCGTTCACGGTCCAGGAATACGTAGCGCCGCTACCTGCATTCACCGAATAGGCCTGCAAGGTCCCGTTGGTATAATTACCTACTTCCGCTTTCCCCACCGTTCCACCGGTGTCATACACGGAAACATCGACGTAAAGCGGCAAAGAGGGGGTGATGAAGCTGACATAGAAAAGCACATTGTTGCGGTAATACCGCACGGTGGAGTTGTCAACCCATATCCGGAATAGGTCGCCTGGTACATAGTTCCCGAAGGCGCCGCGATCCACGTTCGACTCATAGACACGGAATGTGCCGTTGCTTTGCAGGACGATCGCAAATTGGATGGAGGCCAGCGTGGCATCGGCATAAGTATTGCTGAGTCCAATCGCTCTGGCTTTATTGTTTTCTGTTGG
>CAYWDY010000044.1:3548-12686 GCA_964455985.1 uncultured Flavobacteriales bacterium | reverse complement strand
CGTGCCGAAGGGTAACGCAATATCAACGGAAGACTGGGCCGGGTTCGGGTATATACTGCAGGTGTTGGAAGATCTTGGTCCCGTGTGGACAGCCATCAGTGGAGACATATCCAAAACAAAAAGCCCTTGCTGCATATCGCTGGCCAACAGATGTCCGCTGGGGAGATCCGTGTATACCGCCCAACAGCCTGCGTAAGGTGGATAAGGATAGGTGCCGGGGGGATTCTGAGGGTGTGTGTCAAAAAATCCACTTCGCACCGGCTGACCGGGTTGAGTGATGTCATACGCTTGCACACCATCCTGGTAGCTGGCTACAAAGAGCACGTTGCCCAACACATACGGATTGTGAGGCGTATTGCCGGGGTGTGAGCTGAAGGTGTCCACTACCGTGGGATTGTTGAGATCGCTGACATCGACCGCCTTGATCGCCATGGCATCGGGAACTTCGTCACACATGTACAACACAGTGTGGCTTTGATCCAGAAAACTACTGTGGTTGTATCCTTGATCGGGGTAAGTGGTCAGGGAGCCCAACTGAATGAACCGGTTGACTCCCGGATCATAGCGGAAAATATAAAGTCCCTGATAGCCGCAGGAAGCGAAGACCGTGTCATGAACCACATACATATCATGCACTGAATTGATGGACGGATAGTCTTGGTCGAGCCTGCGAAGCAATACAGGAATCGGGCCATTGGCCAACGAATACACATTCATCGACGATGACGGATTGCCGGGCTTGGATACAGAGGCGACGTACAAGTGGTCTCCGTCGACATACAATGTATGGCCACTGTCGAAGACACCGGTACTATCGTAGATCACATGGACTGAATCCGGCAAGTAACCCAGGTCGGCGATCTGAAGTGAGTTGCCTCCTCCGTCGCTGATCATGTACAGGTATTGTTGGTAGGTTTTGTATTCGTGCCAGATCCGCGCCGTGCTTCGGCCCGGAACATAGTCGCGTACCACGGGCTGGTAGGGATCTGTGACTTCGATGATATAAGTTCCCGCAGTACTTCCGATAATACCGTATTCCCGTCCATCTGCCGGATCCACCCAGCCCCAGCAACTCTGATACCGTATTCCGTAAACCGGCTCTGCCACCACCGAACTGTCGTCGAACCGGGATAGGAGCGACATGTTCTGAAAATCGTATTGGGCTTTTGCGTATGAGGAAAGTAGGATAAGGGCGAAGAGTAGGAGTGGACGCATGGTTATCAAGCGCAATAGGAATCCATTAGAGTAGAGTGACGAGTTCACGGATGATGGCCGTCAACTTCTTCTCGCTGGCATTGGCCACGGCCAGTACCTCCTCGTGACTGACCTTTTGAATGGGTTCAAATCCACCTAGATCCGTCACGACGGATACGGCAAAGCAAGGTATACCGGCATGCCGGGCTACGATGACTTCTGGAACGGTTGACATGCCTACCACGTCGCTGCCGATCGTACGCAGCCATCGGTATTCGGCCGGTGTTTCAAAACAGGGGCCCGTGAGTCCAGCATAGACACCGGTATGATGTCGTACGCCTTGCTTATGCGCGATGGCGCATGCTTTGGCGATCATCTCGGGGCAATAGGGTTCACTCATGTCGGGAAAACGTGGTCCCCACTCGTCGTTGTTCTTGCCGATGAGCGGATTGGTAGGAAACAGATTGATGTGGTCTCGAATGAAAACCAGGTCTCCGATCTTGAATTCCGGATTCATTCCACCGGCTGCGTTGGATAATAACAGACGTTTTATTCCCAACGAGAAAAACACACGGAGCGGAAAAGTGATTTCCTGCATCGAGTATCCCTCGTAGTAGTGGAATCTTCCCTGCATGGCCACCACTTTCTTTCCTTCCAACAAGCCGAAAATCAATTTACCGGAGTGGCCTTTGACGGTCGAAACGGGAAACCCGGGGATGTCTTTGTAATCGAGGGAATGAATGGTGTCGATATCGTGGACCAATCCTCCCAGTCCACTGCCGAGTACGATGCCGAATTCCGGTGTGAAGTCTTGGATGACAGATCGAAGATGGTCAGCGGTCGCTGATACGTTGACGGGCATAAGTTAGGATGTGTTGGTCGAAGAGGTCCTGATCCTGATGGAATGCGACCTCGATAGGTACGTAAAAAATGGGAAGCTGACGGGAAAGTGAATCGATGTCGCTTTCGCGGAAACGCATGGCGTCTTTCTCGGTCGTGACGATGATCTTGTTGGTGCTGGGGATCTGATCGAAAGTCTGTCGGATGTGCTCCATGTCTTTGACCGAGTAGGGGTGATGATCGGGGAAAGTCAAGATCTCCAGTTTGTCGGTGTGGCGACGAAGGTATTCTATCAGGCCGGAAGGGTTCGCAATGCCGGCTACCAGTAAGATGGTGAAGCGTTTCTGTAGGTAATAGTCAGCTCCCATGAGCATGGAGTTGACGGCCCCGTGAACGCGCATGAATTCGCCGTATCGGTAAAAGCTGAAGAACACCGGAATGTTTTTGGGCGGCTGTATCAGTTCGATAATCCGTTTCCGTTCTATGGGTACAAGGATGGAAGGTGTTTTGCTGACGACGATGATGTCTGCCCGCTTGACCGATGAATGTGGTTCGCGCAGGTTGCCTGCCGGCAACAGCAATTCATTCTGATCCAGGTTTTCGTAGTTCAACAGAAGTATTTGAAGTCCGACACGTACGCTTCGATGCTGGAAATTGTCGTCGAGAAGTACCACTTGCGTGTCAGGAAGAAGCCGTAACGCTTCTTCCATGGCTTCTGCTCTTTTCTCGCCGACAGCTACATGGATGTCCTGGAACTTGGTGAAATACTGCATCGGCTCATCGCCGATCAGAGCTGCACTGGCAGACTCAGAGGCAAGTAAAAAGCCCTTGGTGTCTCGCCCGTAACCTCGGCTAAGCGTAATGATGCGATACTGTTTCTTTAATAGCCGGATGAGGTATTCCACATGAGGGGTTTTGCCGGTACCTCCGGCCATGAGATTACCCACACCAACGGTGGCCACCGGAAAGGAGGTGGATTTCAGCCATTGTCGGTCGTACAGGAAATTACGTACGGCCATCACTAACCCGTAAATGAGGGAAAAAGGGAAAAGCAGACGCCGCCATTCAGACATTCGGCCAAATTACAAAAATGGCACGAGTACGCTCGGTCTAATGTCAGGTTCTGAGTATCTTCGTACTATGCCAAAGCTTCACGAGATCATTCGTCCCCTGGAATCCCTTGCTCCTCCCATACTTCAAGAGTCCTATGACAATTCAGGTCTGCTGGTCGGCCATCCGAATATGGATATCACCGGCGTGGTCGTTGCGCTGGATGCGTTGGAATCCGTGGTCCAAGAGGCTATCGATCATGGATGCAATCTGGTGATCGCGCACCATCCCATTGTGTTTGGAGGACTCAAACGCTTCAATGGGAAAAATTATATCGAGCGGACGGTCATGAAGGCCATCAAGCATGACATAGCCATCTATGCCATCCACACTAACCTCGATAATGTCAGGGATGGGGTCAACCGTATGATTGCGGATAAGCTAGGATTGATCAACTGTCGCGTACTGTCTCCCAAGATAGGGTTGCTTCGGAAGTTGGTCACCTTCGCGCCCGCGACGCATGCCGAAGCGGTCCGCGAGGCACTGTTTAAGGCCGGTGCTGGGGCCATAGGCCTGTACGACTCATGCAGTTTCAATCTGTCAGGCACCGGTACTTTCCGGGGACAGGAGGGATCGGATCCTTTCATCGGCAAGCCGGGCGAGTTACGCCGAGAAGCCGAGGAGCGCATCGAAGTTATTTTTGAAAGCTGGAAGGAAGGGGCCTTGTTAAAGGCACTGCGCGGCAGTCATCCCTATCAAACGGTAGCCTATGACCTCTATTCGTTGGAAAACAGTCACCAGGATATCGGATCCGGCTTAGTGGGGGAATTGCCCGTTCCTATGGAGGAAATGGATTTTCTTCGGTTTCTGAAGGATGCCATGGGTGCTGCCTGTGTCCGTCATACGGCTCCCACAGGCCGTAAAGTCAGCCGGGTTTCAGTGTGCGGAGGGGCAGGCAGTTTCTTGCTTAAGGAGGCAAAAGCCACTGATTCTCAGGTTTTTGTGACTGCCGACTACAAATACCATCAGTTTTTTGACGCGGAGGGTGAGCTGATCATTGCCGATATCGGGCACTATGAAAGCGAGCAGTTCACCGGCATACTGATCCG
The DNA here is from genome assembly GCA_964455985.1 of uncultured Flavobacteriales bacterium. Taxonomy (GTDB): domain Bacteria; phylum Bacteroidota; class Bacteroidia; order AKYH767-A; family 2013-40CM-41-45; genus Pollutiaquabacter. Next base: position 8,493 of record CAYWDY010000044.1, on the reverse strand, counting down.
TGACCTACTTCTCAGAAATTTTCCTACCTTTGCCGTCCGCCTGACGCAGCTGACTACCAACCCGGTACATTACCTGTGCTGAACCGGTAGCCAAGGCGTCGCAATGATCTTCGTCGTCATGGCTAAAAAAGCAACCACGTCAAAAACCGCTGCCGCTAAGCCCGCCAAGGTTGCGGCCAAAAGTGCTGACAAATCCACGGCCAAGAAGTCATCCGTCAAAACCTCTACTACTAAAACACAAAACGATAAATCAGTGAGCCTTTCCAAAATCGCCAAAGCCAAAGTAAAGACTACCAAAGAGAAACCGATGTTCCAGCCTCGCAAGATCGAGAAGATCATCGACGTGGCTCGTCTGGAGACCAAGATGGAAGAAATCATCGCTCTCCACAAGAGCAGCAAGGATTTCACCGTCGAAGAAAAGCTGAAGGCTATTTACATGCTTCAGGAGGTCGATTCCAACATCGATAAGATTCGTACCATCCGTGGTGAACTCCCCATGGAAGTTTCCGACCTTGAAGACGAACTCGCCGGCTTGAATACCCGTTTGGATCACATCAAAGGCGAAATACAGAATCTGGATGACATGATCGCCAACAAGAGGGTGGCTGTCAAAGAAGCGAAAGACCGTATCAAGAAATACGAATCCCAGCAGGAAAAAGTAAAAAACAATCGCGAGTTCGATTCGCTGAATAAGGAGATCGAATATCAGAATCTCGAAATCCAGTTGGCTGAAAAGCGTTCCAAGGAACACGCAGCCGATATTATCACCAAGAACGCCCTCTTGGAAGAGACTCAAGCCATTGTCAATGAAAAGCTGGCCGTCCTCAACCTGAAGAAATCAGAATTGGAGACTATCGTAGAGGAGACGCGCAAAGAAGAGGACACCCTTCGTCGTATTTCCGACAAGACCCAAACCATCGTGGATGAGCGTTTGCTCTCCGCTTACCGTCGCCTCCGGGACAATACCCGTAACGGTCTTGCTGTCGTGTCCATCCAGCGTGATGCCTGCGGCGGTTGCTTTAACAAAATCCCACCTCAGCGCCAGTTGGACATCCGTCAGCACAAGAAAGTAATCGTTTGTGAGCACTGCGGACGTATCCTTGTCGATGGCCGTATCGACGAGACAGCTGCTGCTGAATAACACTTCGATAGCCCTGGCTATCCCCTTAAAGACCTGCACGTGAACGTTCCGATTCCGGTTCCTCTCCGTTCAGGTCTTTTTCTTTTGGGCTGTTTCTTCTGTTTCATTCCATTCGATGCGCTTCCCGCTTCGCATTGGGTACGTTCAAAGAACATTCAACAAGCTCAGTCCCAACTTTTCCGTCTCCATTTTTCAAGCGCAGCGTTGGCATTAAATCAGGAGAAGAATGCAGATCCTGATAACCGGTGGATACCGGTATTAGAGGCGGAACAGTCCTTCATTACCGCTTTTGTGAACGGTAGTTCAACGTCTCGAGAATCTTTCTTGACTCAAGTGCAGGAATTGGACTTGGATGGGTTTTCAGATTATCCGGACGCCGGCTATGCGGCCGCTGAACTTTCTTTGTTCAAATGCCTGCTGCATCTTCGATTCCATGCACCCCTCTCAGCAGCCTGGGAATTGCATCGTTGTCATCGCCTTATTTCCTCCCATGAATCGCGCTTCTCGAATTATCTGCCCAATTCATTGGTGAAGGGTGCGGTGCTGTCCATCTTGGGTGCTGTCCCTGAGTCCTACACCGGACTACTTCGGATGATAGGCCTGGAAGGTGATCTCATCAAAGGAAGAACCATGTTGTCCGCATTCATTGTTCGTTGTGGAACAACGCCATACTCGAGTCAACTGGATGAGGCCTTGTTTGCGTTGACCACCATTCAGACCACGTTGACGCCCGATTCGCCACCGGAGCACTATATGGACAGCCTGCTGCTTGTTCGTCAAGAGGAGAATATGCTGTTGCGGAATGCCTTGGTGGGGTGGCGAATGAAACAACGGCGGAATGACGATGCGCTGCTGTTACTAAACAGTCCTGTCGATACGGGAGCCTCTATTCGGATTCCTGTTTGGCAATACAGAAAGGGTTTGGCAATAATGCGGAAGGAAAGCTCATGCACCGACCTTTTTTTTCGTCAGTACATCACTCAACATCCTTCGGGCGATTGGGTGAAATCATCCTGGCAAAAGATTGCGTGGTTGGCGTTGCTTCGAGGAGATACCCTGAATTATCGCTCTGCCATAAGCCGTGCCCAGTCGGAAGGATTATCCTGGCTGGATGAAGATAAAGAGGCGCTGTCCGAAGCCCAATCCCGAATGATCCCCAACGTGCAGTTATTAAAGTCTCGATTGCTATACGATGGAGGGTATTATGCGGAAGCCGTGCGAATGATGGCCAGGATACCGATGTCCGATCTGCGTACAAGTAAAGACCGGATAGAGTACGTGTACCGGTTGGCCAGACTATTTCAAGCGCAAGGTAGAACGGATCAAGCCGTCATCCATTATCGTCGGGTGATGGAGTTGGGGCGAAACCAAACGTGGTACTTTGCCGCCAACAGCGCTTTGCTCTTAGGCGAGATCATGGAGCAGAGGCAGGAGTTGTCGCAATCCGCAGCGTATTACGAGCAGTGTCTTTCCATGAGACATCACGACTACCAGAACAGCATCGACCAAAAAGCCAAAGCGGGTTTACGTCGTGTGCAGAAATAAACGGATTAGAATTTCACACCGAATGTGGCGGTGAAATTGTAACCGGTTACCCTTTCATTAGCGCCTTCAACAGCAACGGTTTTAAGGGTGTAGGGCTGGAAATATTCTTTGGTGACTGAATACAAGTAGCCCAAGTCTAGAAAAAATTTCTCCTCTCGGAATCCGACACCTCCGCTGTAGCGCTGCTGGGTGAAATCATATCCGGATACGGCGAATCGACTGTCCATCGGTGACGTGGTGAACCCGTAGCCGCCGCGAACGAAGAACTTATCGAATCGCCATTCGGTACCTGCCCGAATGGCGCTGGTCGACTGGTATTTGCTGCGTATGTTGGCATTAACCTGAGAGAATCCGTATCCCGGTGCGTTGAAATTCGCATCGGACATATCGGTGAATTCATAATCGACAGATAGCAGCCCGATTTTGCCAAAGATGAAGGCCATATTGCCCATGGCGCGGAATGGAGAGGTGAAATTGTAGTCAAACAAACCGTCAGGGGAGTACTTGCGATCGCTGTATCCGCCGTCAAAGAGGGCGGCCATGCTGTTCGAATAATTGTCGTCCATGTTATACCACGTCGGGGTATGAATCGCTCCGCCGATCCGGAAGAAATCCGTCGGACGATAGATGAATCCGAATTTCAGGTTTACCCCTCGTCCGGTGGTGTTCAGGTATTCGGTGAATTCGAACTGATTCAATGAGTCAATCTGATTCAGTTCATCCATGCCGTCGAAGAAGGATTCCTCCTGATACCGCAAGGTGACGAAGGACAACGAAGCACCAAGGTAAAGCTTGTTGGCGTAATTGCCGGAAAAGGTCAAGTTTGTTTCGCCGATGGATCCCCGCGTCTCCGCAGTACGTCGCTGAAGTAACTTGCCGCCGGGGGCAGCAGAGGTGTAATTATTCAGAGAATCCGGGTTAATCAGGTACGTATAATACGCGAGGTATTCGTTGTATGAATCAAGATTCTGGTAGGAAGTGCCCTGTGCATTCTCGGCAAAGTGGTCGAGCAGTGAGCTGGTTGGGTTATAGCCCTCGATGGTGGATGCGTTGTTGAAATCCATGATACGATTATACCCGAATCCGAAATTGTAACTGATCCAATCGTTGTCGGATGATTCCCGAAGTACGCGAGTCAATACAACGCCGGCATTTCCGAAGTTGAATACGGTCCTGCCGTCCTGTGTGTTTCCACCCAGGTAATCAGCGCGTGTATCTCCGGTGTATATCGAGGGTGAGAAGGAAAATTCGTTGCTGCGGTAAACCCCGAGTCCGGCAGGGTTATAGGACATCACGGAGAGGTCGCCGCCCAAGGCTCCGAAGGCGCCTCCCATGCCGATGAAACGTGCCGTACCGGCGATGGATCGCTGAGAGAAATTAAACGCATCGACATCGGTTTGCGCCTGACTGCCAAGCGAGAGTATGGATAAAAGGCTTATGAGTATTTTCTTCATGGTGTTAAATACGACAAGTTATAGTTCAAATCAAGCCTTAGCGTCCCCGTTGCGTACCACCGCGTGAGTTGCTGCGCTGGGGGGCAGAAGAAGGAGTGCTGTTGTGGGACGGCGTGCGTTGCGGAGCGGGAGTGGCCGAGGGCTGTTTGTACTGCTTCGGTTCGTTTTTGGGTTGAAAGGTAGGCGTTCGCTGTTCGTCCCGGCTCCGAGGCATCTCCATGGTGGGCTGCCGTTCACTCTTATTGCTTTTGGTGTCGTAGCTGCGAGAGGGAGTGGTTGGTGCAGTGGTGGAGGGTGTCTTGGTGCGACTTGGGGTTGACAGGTCACGGTCGCGGCTGTTATCCATACCGGGACGAGAATCGTAGGTGTTGGACCGTGAAGGACGTGTATTGTAGCTCGGTGAGGTGCTGTTATAGGATGGACGGACAGGTTCCGTGCTAGTTCCTTTGCCGGAGGAAGGGTTTACGGTTGGGTTGTTGCTGCGGGACGGGGTGCTGTAATTGAATTCATTGCCCGTGTTGCGGCCGCCACTGGAAGGGCGTGTCGGTTCAGCCGTTGTGTTTCCGCGTGAAGGCGTGGAGGAATTGTAATCGCCTCTGTCGCGTGAAGGAGTGGGATAAGAAGTAGAAGCGGGAGTTCGCGTCTCACCGCTAGTGGCAGGTCGGGCAGACGGACGGCTCACAGCAGGTTCACTAGTGCCACGGGCCGGGACAGTGGTTTCGATGTTTTTGCCAGGAGTGGGACGAGTGAAAAGATCCCTTCCGGAACTATTGTTTTCAAGGCTGCTTCCTGTATTGTCAGGGCG
>CAYWDY010000044.1:0-3538 GCA_964455985.1 uncultured Flavobacteriales bacterium | reverse complement strand
TGATACGACCGGTCTGTACGGCTTCTACGTATTTGCCACCGACGCTGGTGCTACGTCCGGGACCGAAGGTGCCGGCGGAACCTGGACGAGGTGAGTTGTTAGAAACGGAGGCGCCGCGGGGACCGTAGTGGAAATTGCCGTCGTAGCTGTTGTAGTAATACGGATTGGCAATACCCCAAGAGCCGTCGTAATAACCTTGGTTGTAGCCGGCGTAGTAACCCTGGTTGAAGCCATGTCCATAGCCATGGTGATTACCCCAGCCCCATGGACGGTAGGGATAATATCCGGGCCAGTAGGAGTAGGGTGAATAGAAAGAGGGATAGTACCAGGAGGAGTAACAAGGAACTCCCCACCCTACATTGATTCCGACTGACCAGCCCAATCCTCCGTACTGAAAGGGAGAGTAGTAGGAGAAACTGGGAGCCCACCAGCTGTATCCGGTGTAGATGCTTACGCCGAAATTGACGGGGTTGTAATCGTACCAGTAGCTGTTGGTATACACGGGATCGTAATAGCCGTAGCCGTTATAAGGCGAGTAGTAGCGACGAAGACGAGCGGTGTACGCGTAGTCGTAGTAATCGTCGCTGCTGTAATAGTTGTTCGTGATGTACGTATTGCCGCTTCCGTCTGTGGAAGTAGTCGTATTGTAATCAGTGCCGGAGTTGTTGCCGGAGTCGTAATTGTTTGTGTTGTCGTATCCCGACGGATCCGGTTCAGTATAGTTGGAATTGGAAGTCGAGTAATTGTTGGCGTTCGTATTGGAATAATCCTGATAACCGCCACCAGAAGCCGGGGCCGCAGCTCCTGTAGAATACGAAGGGGCATCCTTGCTGGAGTAATAGATGTCATCCTGTGGAGCGCTGCTGTAGTATGTCGTGGAGCAGCTGCTCAATACGGCTAGTGTCAGGATGAACAGGAGGGAGGCTAGGGATTTCATAGCGGAGGGGATGAGGAGGTTCAAAGGTAGGGCGGAACGGGGTGATGGGTAAGGTGATGTAAGTCAGTGTCCGTGTCCGGGATTTCGTATTTTTGTGTCTCAGAAACAAACACCGTACCAAATACCGACTTTTCATGAGCTCATCCTTTCCAACCCGCGCCGAGAATTACGCCCAATGGTACCAGGAACTGGTCATAAAAGCGGATTTGGCCGAAAATTCAGCCGTTCGTGGTTGTATGGTAATCAAGCCGTATGGTTACGCCATATGGGAAAAAATGCAGGCGGTGCTTGACCGGATGTTCAAGGATACGGGCCACGTGAATGCCTACTTCCCGTTGTTCATTCCCAAATCGTTCTTCAGTAAAGAGGCCTCGCACGTCGAGGGATTTGCCAAGGAGTGCGCGGTGGTGACCCATTACCGGTTGAAGAATGCCGAAGACGGAAGTGGGGTAGTCGTCGATCCGGATGCCCGGTTGGAGGAGGAGTTGATCGTTCGTCCGACGTCTGAAACGATAATCTGGAATACCTACCGCGGTTGGATACAATCCTGGCGCGACTTACCCATACTGGTGAATCAGTGGGCCAATGTCGTGCGCTGGGAAATGCGCACGCGCTTGTTCTTGCGCACAGCGGAATTTCTCTGGCAAGAGGGACACACTGCCCATGCTACTGCGGAGGAGGCTATTGAAGAGACGCGCCGTATGTTGAATGTCTATGCTGAGTTCGCTGAGAAGACCTTGGCGGTTCCGGTGATCAAGGGGGTCAAGACGGCCAACGAACGGTTTGCTGGCGCGTTGGATACCTATTGCATCGAGGCGATGATGCAAGACGGTAAAGCGTTGCAGGCGGGTACGTCGCATTTCTTAGGGCAGAATTTCGCTAAGGCGTTCGATGTGAAGTTCACCGGCAAGGATGGCAAGCAGGATTATGTGTGGGCAACTTCATGGGGCGTTTCTACGCGTCTGATGGGTGCGCTGATCATGGCGCATTCGGACGATCAGGGATTGGTATTGCCGCCACGTCTGGCGCCGATCCAGGTGGTGATTGTTCCGGTTTATAAAAACGAAGAACAGCTGGCGCAGATCACAGCGGCTGTGAATGAGTTGGTGGCGGATCTGAAGAAGCGAGGCATTTCGGTGAAATACGATGACCGTGACACGCACAAGCCGGGCTGGAAGTTCAACGAATACGAGTTCAAGGGTGTACCGGTGCGTATTGCTATCGGTCCGCGTGATTTGGAGAACGGTACCGCTGAGGTAGCACGTCGGGATACGAAGGAGAAGAGTGTTATGCAGCTGACGGATCTGGGTTTGAAGGTCGAACATCTGCTGGAGCAGATTCAGGAGAACCTTTTCGAGAAAGCCCTTTCTTTCCGTGATTCAAAAATGATTCCCGTGGATTCGTGGGATGAGTTCAAGACGAAAATCGAGGAAGGCGGATTCTTGTTGGCGCATTGGGATGGAACGCCGGAAACGGAGGAGAAGATCAAGCAGGAGACCAAGGCAACGATTCGATGCATTCCATTGGACGCCAAAGACGAGGAAGGTGTTTGTGTTTATTCCGGTAAACCGTCGTCGAAGCGTGTGATATTCGCCCGAGCATACTAATTTTTGCTTGGAATGAAGACTCCAATTTTCAAGTTGAAACGTGAGCATTTGAACTTGAACTTTGAACCTTGAACTTTGAACTTTGAACCTGACCACCATGTCCAAGCAAAAAATATCCGAGCTTTTACGAGAGAAAGTGGTGCTGAAGCAGCAGGTTTCGGAGGTAACTGCGGCGGGATTCGTGGTGATGAAGCAGGAGTTGAAGGCGTTGGTGACGGAGTTGCAGCAGGAGATCAAGAAGAATGGACAGCAGGTTCCGGTGGAGTATAAGGAGCAGGGGGAGCACCAGGCCGAGGTAATGATAGGAGAGGACTATCTGGTCTTTGCAGTCCAGTCGAGGGTGTTCACGTTTGATGGTGAGCATGAGGTATGGAAGCAATCGTATGTGAAGGAGGATCCGAATCGGTCTTTTGTCGGCAAGATTCACGTGTATAATTTCCTGTCAGAGTCTTTCACCTACAACCGTTCGAACGACTTGGGGTATTTGATAGCGCGTATTTTCGTGAACAAGGACAATCACTTTTTTGTGGAGGGCAAGCGGCAGCTGGGTTTTTTGTACGATGACTTCTCCCATTCCTTATGGGATGCGGAGGCGATCCGCAAGGTGGTGGAATCGGTGTTGTTGTTCAGTTTGGACTTCGATTCGTTCACTCCGCCCTACGAAAATGTGCAGCAGGTATCGGTGGCGGACCTTCAGGAAAGTTCGTTTCAGGCACGTTTGGCGACAGGCAAGCGCTTGGGCTTTCGTTTTCAGACAGATACGGGGAGTCGCTAGGGCTTATTTTTTTATAAATATTTGGTTTTTCCAAGCCTTTCCCTACTTTTGCACTCCCCAAAAGACATGGCCCGTTCGTCTAGGGGTCTAGGACGCGTCCCTTTCACGGATGAAACACGGGTTCGATTCCCGTACGGGCTACCATAGAGGAAAAACCGGTTTTCGAGCCGGTTTTTTCATTTTCAAAACCCTCAAATTTCGCTTTAATCCCACAAATTA
>CAYWDY010000043.1:9757-12739 GCA_964455985.1 uncultured Flavobacteriales bacterium | reverse complement strand
TTCGTTGTTCCAGCAAGGCCGGGGAGAAATCACTACGTACAGCTCCCACCACTTCCAACAGGCAGGCGGCAGCGGCATGACCGTAACGCACACAGGTAAGTCCATCCTTTCCTTGCAGCCAGGCGTAAACCCAGCCGGCCAATGAAGCATCTCCGGCGCCGTTTACATCGCGAACATGAACACGTGGTGCTGCAAGCGAGTGCATGGCCGTGCCGTCCGAAAAGAGTGAACCTTCTGCACCGCGGCTTAGCCAGACATTCTTGAAGCCAAGGGCATGGAGGTGAGCGATTTTCTCTTCAGGCGTCACGTGCGCATCCTGTTCGAATACCGCCAACTCTTCGCGATTCGGTTTGACCAAAAGCAACTTACCCGGCAAGGCATCACGCAATCGCTTGGCCTTGGGAATAGAAACGGTTTCTACAATCAGTGGAACGTGGTTCTCGTTGCAGAAGCGCATCAGCCAGCGAAGCATCTCCACAGAAATATTACAGTCAGCAATGACCACCGAAGCACTGCGAAATACCGAGGCTCGCTGAGAAAAGAAATCCAAGGAAAATAAACGGTCCGTCTCCGAGGAAACGGCTCCGATATGAAGATCTCCCGATGGCGTGGCAATGGAGGCGAAAGTACCTGTAGGTTCATCAGCCATCATCACACTCGATAGTCCGATGCCCGCCTCCGAGCATTGGTTGGCAAGCCATTGTCCGTCAGGATCATTGCCTAACACCGTCACCAGCTCCACGGGAACTCCCAACAAGGCCAGATGATGGGCGATATTACGAACTACGCCACCCGGACTACGATGCAGTCGGGAGGGATTGGAAGTAAAAGCGACCGGATCCTGGTCGCATCGAAAGGTCAGATCGACCAACGAGGCACCTACACAGACTACCGGTCCGATTTCAGGAGATTTCATAGTCTGTAAATATCGCACTTCCCTTGTAATTCCCTGCATTCGCAGCGTTCACCCGTCCGTTCATCAAAGAACAGCCCCGCATTATCGCATTTTTACGGGTCTTATCGTATATTTCATCATGAAGCCATGGATCGTTGCTTTAGTAAGCCTGGGACTGAACGGGGTGGTAGGCACCGCCGTTGCACAAATCCCCTTCATTCAATACGAGGAGTCCACTGGTCATCGACTGATTGATCCTCGAGGCGACAGACCCGCCGGAATCAATAACCCCTTACCCTATTATTGCCCACCTTCCGTTCCTGCCGTTCACGACCAGGCTCGTGAAGCGGACTATTACTACTGGGAGGAGAATAGCGGTTGGGTATTCCACCACCGCGTGATTCGTGAGCGTGATTCAGAAGGCTCGGTGCAATACGAATCCATCTTGGGTAGCGATGTCCAATCGCCAACACGTCAACGCACATTCCTGTATTCGCCTCAGAACAAGCTCACCGGAATGGCCACCTATCTTAACGGCGAGTCACAACGATCATCGGCGTTAGAAGAGTATGTACGGGAAGTCGATCCGGCTAATGGACTCGTCATCAACGAGAGAAGAAAAACCACTTCCCATGGTTCGGAACATGAATTTATCCGCCACGTTGAACCGGCATTTGACAGAGAGGGCCAATTGGTTCAACTGAATTCCTTCTCCCGTTTCGATACTGTCAGCTATGAGCCGGTGCAGTATTCCTTCGAATACGACGGAAGCATCCTAAAGACCATGATCCAGTATTCCTTCGAGAAGGAAACCGGTCGCTTCAATCCCGCCTTCCGATACGACCAGTTCGGCTTCGTTGAACAATACCCGATCAGCTACCGGACATCCGCCTTCGATACAGGCGGATGGAGAGTGCTTCAGAAGGACACCGCGTACGCTACCGGCGTGTATGAAAGGTGTTTTCGAACCGTTTGGTTGGACGAAGGCAACAAGCAAGTGACGTGTAGGCTGACCTACGACGAAAAAGGGAATCTGATACGAATGGAACAGACGGGACTCAACGATGAAACCATCTCGGACATCCAATTCAACATCACTTACGCACCGGGAGGTCAAGAACCCCTGGAAGTAATCAGTTCCTACCTCGATTCCTCAGGTATCGAACAACCCTCCATCAAGGTGATTTACAGAAACCTTTCTTCCGAAGAAACAACCGGAACTGTTCTTTATCCCAATCCGGCCCGATCCTTTGTACAATGGCGATCGGGAAAAACTTCTTCCGATGCATGTAACTATCAAATCACCGATCCGATGGGGAAATCCATTCGAAAAGGAACAGCTCAAAAACAACCTTCGGGGAATTTCCTGTTGAATATCGAAGACTTGCCGGTCGGAAATTACCTGCTTCAGTTGAACGATTCCAGCCGGTCAGATGCCCTGCTGTTCAGCGTCATTCGCTGATGTCATCAATGCTTGATCAGTCGGAATGTAGCCGATTGGTCGGCTGACATCACACGCAACAAATACACGCCTGACGCCCACCCGTCTCCGACCGAATGATTTCCGGCAGGTAGGGTTGCTGTAAAAACCGTTCGGCCTTGGGCATCCATACACCATACGGTACCGCCCGACTTGAGCTGCAACACGGCATGCTGTCCGAACGGATTGGGATAGCAAGCGAACAGATCGTTCGAAACCGGTGAATCAATTCCCGCGCAAGGCGTGAAGGTGATTCGTACCGTATCGCGTGCAAAACAGGTAAATGTGTTCGTGACGGTGACTCGAATGTCGAACGTACCCAACCCTCTTCCGGTCGTGTCGATGGTCAGCGTCTGTGTCGTAGCGCCGGTGGACCATTGGTACGAAGAACCGGGGTTACCCGCGTTGAGCAACACAGAAAAGCCGGCACATAAGGTGGTGTCAGCACCGAGGTTTACCGCCGGCACAGGATTCACGACGATGTTCTGCGTATCGCGATTAACGCAGCCGTTAGCCGGATTGGTGTAGGTGTAAATGATAGCGTGGGTTCCGACTCCGGCTATCGCCGTGTAAAACGTGGATCCGCTGACGCCGGAGCCAGTATAAG
>CAYWDY010000043.1:9358-9747 GCA_964455985.1 uncultured Flavobacteriales bacterium | reverse complement strand
CCGGCAGGCGTTCCACCCGACAACTGAAGTGGTCCGGCATTGACACAACGCGGCGCGAGTGCAGAAAGCACAACCACCGGCAAAGGATTTACACGGATGGAGGCCGAATCCGAAGAAGAACATCCATTCGCATCGGTGTAGTTGTAATACAACATGATCGATCCGGTATCGGCCAGGGCCGGCTGAAAGGTGTTATTCACAACCGCGGATCCTGAATAGGTCCCTCCGGATGGAGTTCCCGTATTCAGCTGAAGCGGAAACGAATTGATACAAACAGAAGGCGGAGTGGTAAAATCAACAACAGGAGGGGCGTTCACCACCACGATTCCTGTATCCGAACTTTCGCAGCTGTTGGCATCGGTGAAGAAATAAACGACCGGGAATTGTCC
>CAYWDY010000043.1:0-9348 GCA_964455985.1 uncultured Flavobacteriales bacterium | reverse complement strand
CCGGAAGGTGTTCCACCCGTCAACAATACCGGTGATCCGTTGGAGCACAGCGATGCAGGAGGCGTAAAGTTGACAACTGGCGGGGCATATACCGTCAGCGATTGTACTGCAGTGTTGCTACATCCGTTACCGTCTTGGTAGGTGTAATCAATGATAAACGTTCCTGACCCCGTGACCGCCGGATTGAACATGCCCGCCGATACGCCCGGACCTGCATACACTCCACCGACGGGAGAACCTCCCGCTAAATTGAACGGACTTGATTCCGGACAAACGCCTGGAATGGTAGAGAAGGTAACCGCAGGCAATGCCAGAATCAGTTGATTCGCGGTGGCGGTATTACTGCATCCGTTGGGAGCGAAATAAGTATAGGTGATGATCTTATTTCCTGTACCAGCCATAGCCGGAAAAAGAGAATCATTCATGACGCCAGGACCCGTATATGTTCCACCGGCAGGATTACCACCGGAAAGCAGGAATGGAGCAGCGTTAGCACAGATCGGGTTGAATGCAGCAAGCGTAACGGTCGGAAGCGGATTAACCGTAATGTATCCCGTTGCCGTATTGGTACAGCCTTGCGGACTCGTGAAAGAATAGTTGATCGTGTCAGGACCGACCCCGGCAGCCGAGGGACTGAATAGGCCTGCTACCACGTGCGCGCCACTATACACTCCGCCCGCAGGTGTTCCACCGGTCAACGTGATGGCCGGTGAATTGATACAAACATCGGTTAAGGGACCCAAGGAAACCACAGGACGCGGATTAACGGTGACCTGGACTGAAGCGGAAGCGGTGCAGCCGTTGGGTGCCGTACTGGTGACGACGTACGTCGTCGTTGTTGCAGGATAAACGGCAAATGAGTTGGCAGTAGAAAAGGTAGGCGACCAAATTACCGTGCTTCCCGGCTCAGGCACAGCCGTTAGAAGGGTAGAGTCTCCCGTACAAATGGTGGACGAGGATGAGGAGGCTGTCACACCCGTACCGGTAACAATGGCACTGCTGCTGGGATACACCGAAGTGAGGTAATCCGCTGAAATGCCTGTTCCGTTGTATTCGAAGACAGCGACGTAATAGGTAATACCGGTGGCCAGTCCGATGACGGTGATGTTCGTACCGCTATTGGAAGAGACCACGTATGTTCCGTTTCCCAGATTAGACCCAGAACCGTACACCTGACTGGCGATGTATCCTACCCCATCGACCGGAAGACTGCTGATGGGATTGGTTGAAATGACGACCAAGTGATTCCCGCCGTCCCCTGCTGCCCAAACGATATCCAATTGATTGCAGATCGAGTTGAACAAGGTAAGATTACTCGCCGGAACAGTCGGCTCGGCAGCGGCAGCATGACGCACTTGAGCCAAGGATAGCAGGAAAGTAAGAGCAAGGAAAAGACGGTTATTGGACATAAGGGAGCGGTATATGGAAATATATCAGGATTCGATGATTTCTATTTTTTCGATTTTGTCGCCGGCACGAATGGCATCAATGACTTCCAAACCCTCTACTACTTTTCCGAAACAAGTATGGTTGCGATCCAAATGCGCCGTGTTTTTACGGCTATGACAAATGAAGAATTGCGAACCACCGGTATTTCGTCCGGCGTGAGCCATGGATAATACGCCGCGGTCGTGGTATTGGTTTCCGCCGTTGAGCTCACAATCGATCTTGTAACCCGGACCACCTGTTCCTGTTCCGATCGGGCATCCGCCTTGAATCACGAAATCAGGGATGACTCGGTGGAAGGTGAGTCCGTCGTAAAATCCTTTTTTAGCGAGGTCACAGAAGTTCTTGACCGTGTTCGGAGCATCGTTTTCGTAGAATTCTACGTTCATGTTCCCTTTGGCTGTGTGTATGATGGCTTTTTTCATAGTCGATTCAGACTACGAAGATACGGGAGAATCGCCCTAAAATAAAAAGCCCAATGGAGATAAGGACGACAAATGTCACTTCCCGGAGGAATGGACCGCTTTGACATAATCCTGCCAGCTTTCCTTCTTGTAATGATCGTCCCCGTAAAAATGCATGATGTCATTCATGAAAGTCGGAGTGATATAGCTCGGAATAGCATCTACGATCTGCCGGTTCTCATCCATAACTACCAACATGGGAAGAACCAGGTTGTTACGGCACAAGGCCATCGACAACTGACTGAAGGGGAATTGCTGGTAAAGTCCGGCAAACAGAGTCCCGTTGAAATAAAGCGTATCCGCTAACGTGGCATCCAATTCGACCAAGTCAAACGTTTTCTTCAGGTAGTCTACGACCGTGGAATCGGTGAACGTCGTACGTCGCATCACCTTACACGCGTTGCACCAATCCGAATCGATCATGACCATGGTTTTCTTTTTGCTTACTGCATCCCGAGCGAAGAAGGTTCTAGAATCAGTCCATGTCAATTGTTTCATTCGCTCGAAATTCGTGGAATCGAAAAAGGCCCGTTCATATCCTCGGTTGAAATCGTCGAACGTTGAATTTCGGGATGCGTTTTCCACCAAGAAAATCAGGATAGGCTCCAGCTTTCTGACCTCAAGGTAGCCCGCTGCATTCATGCTGACGTTGAACTTGTTCGCATTCTTATCATACCCGTTCAGGAATACCGTAGTTGGATAAGAGAGACGGCCTTGCAGCATTTCCATGGCAAACTCATGCGGACGGCGTGGCTCGGGAGACGTGGGCTTGTAGGTCTTACCTAAGTATTCGATGGTGTCTTTCCCTTCCGCATCGAACTTGACGGGGTAAAAATTCGCGTTGATGTATTGTGCCAGACCCGGGTCAGCATAGGTCGTCCGCATCATGTGCTTGCACCAGCCGCACCAATCCGTATAGAAATCCATAATGATCGGCCGAGGAGCCGTTTGCTCCTTCTGCATGGCCTCTTCCAAGGTCATCCAATGCACCAGACTGCCTTCACTATCCGCTTGAGCCCATGCGGCTTGAACGGAAAGGATAAGACACCAAGACCAAACAAATAGTGAACGAAGAACTTTCATATCGGGAAAGATAAGTCATTTGGCATGAAAATTCTGTTAAAGGCAGCATGCTGCCTCACAGAATCTTGGAAATCCTCGATGGGCATACAGATTAGATCAGGCTCTGGCCCGTCCCGGGCCAATGCATCAGCGTATGATCAACGTACAGACAGCATCGCCCGTGATACTACCGTGGATATGCACAAAGTAAGTCCCCGGTGCCCAATGGGTATCCCATCCTTGAACGTGCTCGCCGCGACCTTGGAACATCTCCTTGGACTGATCGACTACTCTGCCCTGCTGATCCAACACACGAAGGCTGATCTGCTGGGATGACTGAAGGGTATAACGCACGTGGAATCCTCCGGATGTCGGGTTGGGGTACACCGATGCAACCATGGCAAAGGGATCTTTCATGGGTGGCACGGAGGTGATTTGGTCAGACACCAGGGACGTATTCAATTCATAGATTCCGCTACCGTGCGTAGCAATGAACGCGGTACCGTCCGACGGCCGTACATCAATCATATCACAAACCGTATACCCGATTTCATCCGGTGAAAGATTCACCCAAACGGTATTCGTACCGTTCAACTGCTGAGCGCCGAAAAGTCCGACGCTGGTAGCCGCGAGATAGAAATTACCCGTCGGCAAGGGAACAATGGATACCCAACGTACCGAAGGACCGGCTCCGGTTCCAGCGACTGTAGATTCCAGATTGCCGCCCACTTTGGTCCACGTCACTCCTGCATCTACCGATTCATACAGACTGTACACCTTGTAGTTGGAAAAGCACAACAACACGTGGTCACCATCGTTGGGATCGACAGCGATGCAATTGACGTTACCGCTTGCCGGAAAAACGGACGTTCCGGTTATTTCGGTCACGGTAGGCGTGTTAGTGTCTGCATTATCCATGCGGAAGACTCGCTTGTTGTTCAACCCGTAATAGACGCGACCCGCCGGTGACTTGCAAGCCGTGACAGCACTGATCTTAGCCCCGGCGACAGAGTCCGTAAACATATACCAGCCAGTGGAAATCGTATCGTATTGTCCTGTCAACGGGATGATATCCAAGCTGTCGTTGCGCCACAAGCGGCTTCCGGCAGGCATATACATCCGGCTCTGTTGATTCGGATCTAACGTGAATGGTGATATGAAAAGATAATTGTCGCCGCCAATGGGGTCTATCCGACGGAATGACAATACATTTCCCAAGCTGTCCAACTGGTATCTGCCGAGCCTTCCCTCCTGCCGGGTCATGTAGTAAAAGGCATGTCCGTCCTCCACAGCACAGTAACCGCCGTCACCAAACCCGGGCTGATTCCAAGGCTGTGTCAGGTTGGTGTCGCGGGTGAACCAGGTACCGTTGTCTTGCGCTCCGCCCATGATGATATCGTTGGGGACGCTGCCGTGATCGATAGCCACCGAATAAAATTGGCCCGTCACATATCCGTTGCTGAGAGACTGCCATTGAACCGCAGAGTCCAGGTTGTTATCCGTCTTGTACAATCCGCCGTCATTGGCTTGGATCATCCGGTTAGGATCCGATGCATAGAATAACAATTGATGCTGATCGGAATGGTTATTCGGATAATTCCGATAGAAAGGAATAGTAGAAGTGGGATCGTAACCACCGATCAGGACAATGTTGCTGTCGCTGGTAAATCCATCGGTAGACCGAAACAGGTTGGTGCCACCGATAAAAACCGTATTCGGGTCAGCAGGGTGGACTTTGACGATCAGGTTATATCCTCCTTGCGCATTGAAATTCCCAAGCTGTGACGTGCTGTCTTGAGGCAGGTGGTCGGAAAGATCCTGCCACTGGCCGCCGGTGCCGGTGCCATTTCCGCTCAAGTAGGTGTATTTCAACAGGCTGTTCCATTCCTCATCTCCTTTGTAATTCGTGCAGCGTTTACCATGATACAGGACCTGGCCCAGAAAATATACTTCGTTCTCGTTCGAAGGGTTGATGCCGATGACGATACGGTCGAAAACCGCCGTATCGATATCCGGAGGTGTTATCTCTGCCCATCCTAAGGCCTTGTCCTTGCGCCATATCCCACCCGACGGGCCGTCGCTGCTTAACGTAGCATAAACGGTTCCTTGGGAGGTGATCGCCACATCGGAAAAATAAGAGAATGAACTTCCGCTGTTGTTGCCGCGATCGACGGTCCAACTGGTTCCGCCGTTCACACTTCTGAACACAGCGCCATAGGTGGAAGCATAGACGACATCATTGACTGTATCGCTTGGATCCGTGACCACACGCCATGAGAGATCCCAAATATTATCAAAGGTGTGTGGCGTATTGGAATTGGTGCTGGTGAGCACACTCCAAGTCACACCGCCATCGGTTGATTTGTACATGCCTCCGCCCAGATAGTATGCCCCCGTTCCGCTGGAGGAGGCGCCATATCCTTCGCCAGTCGTAGCGTACCAAGTGTTCGTATGACCCGGGCGGGTGTCTTGCGCGATGTGCGTGATGGCCGGATTTTGACTCAAAGGAGAAACGCGGGTCCAATGCGCACCGCCGTCCGTGCTTCGCCAAATACCGCCATTAGCAGTGCCTGCCAAGATGATATTTTCATCGGTGACATCGATAGCTACGGCTCGGGTGCGACCCCCAAGATTCCAAGGTCCTCGCGAACGCACGGCAGACAAGGCACGACTTTGGGAAGCGGCTCGGAGAGAAGGAAGTTGCGTAGCGAATTCCAATTCTTCCATCCGGGCTCCGGCAGGAATTCTTCCTGTCACGGGATCAGCAAGTCGTTCAGTCTCCCACTTCAGTCGGAGCAAAGCGTCGTCCTCGGGATCGAAGGGAGAAGCATTTCGAAGGGGCTGAGCCAACAGTGTGGAACCGAGAAGAAATCCTAAAGAGAGCAGGAATATGTTTTTCATACCGGTAAGGTACGAATCCGGATAAAAAAATAAAGTCCTTGAAACGGAAACGGGCCCCTATGTTTCCATAGCGGCTCGTTCGGATTTTAGAATGAAAAGTCGACTATACTAACCGATTACTTAGTCACCGGAAAAACCTTACTTCCCTGTGCAGCATTCACCTTTACCAGGTATGCGCCGGAAGCCCAAGTTGAGGTTGGAATCAGTACGTCTTCAGATCCCACTTGTTCGACGGTCAGCAGTACACGACCCGCCATATCCATGACTTGAATGGTCATGTCCGATAAGCCCGAGCCGGATTTGACCACCAGCTGATCGACAACGGGATTGGGGAACACTTGAACCGCAGCCATGGCGGACACGGATGGGATACCGGCCGTCGTAATCGTCACGCAAGCAGAAGTGGTGGTGCAGGAACCGCTGGTGATGGTGACCGCATAAGAGCCGTTAGCCGTTGGCGTAAAGCTTTGACCCGTTTCGTTGGCGATAGGCTGGTTGCCGTTGTTGCAATCGACCCACTGATAGGTGGCACCTGCTTGCTGCGCGGTAATGGTTGTTCCGTTGCTGGTAACAGCGTCGTTGACTCCGGCTGTTAGCGTCAAACGAACAACGGAATCACACAAGAGCGCTGAAGGGAACGTTTGGGTATAAACGCCAGGGGCGGTCAAGGTCTGGCTTCCGAACGAATACGTGCTGCCCGGACAAATGGCATCCGTTATGTCATTTACAGTGGACACACCAACGACAAAGTTGGATGTCGGTCCGCTCAACGCGAAATTGAGCAAGCTTCCATCGATATGCGTGGTTGCATCCGCTAACGTTGGAATGGAAACGTTAATGCCCCCCGGTGTACCTTGGTTACACTTGTAGTAATTCTGCAAGCCGGCGGATGTCGGAGCAACACCGAAACGCATCAAACATCGAATCTCATTAGGTGACAAGAATCGATTCCACAAGGTGACTTCATCCAAATCGCCGTTCATGTAATAGTTGAAGGCCCCATAAGGCATGGTACCGATATAAAGCGGCTCTACGGTCGTGTTGATCGATCCGTTCGCTACGGTAGTAGCTACGAAATTACCGTCGCGATACAAGGTCAATTCTGTGCCGTTATAGGTAAGTGCATAATGCTGCCAAACGCCGATCTGAAGGGCGGTATCCACTACATCGAAATTGACGCCGTTAGAATTGCGGAAACGGGCCTCGACACGTTGCGGACCGAATTGTACCAAGTAGAAATCCGCATCAGCGTTGTTTCGGATACCGGCAAAGCCGTCGTAATCCGGGAAGTTGATGTTGGTGTTCATCGGCTTCACCCAGCAGGTCAGGGTAATCTGATTCGACCCTGAAATACCAGCCGAGGCGTTGTTGACGACAACCTGATCATCGATGTTGTCGAAGTTAAGCGCATTCTCCGTCTGCGCGAGCACGCATGCTCCGGTGAAGAAGAACGATACTAAGATGAGTAGTACTTGTTTTTTCATGGGTGTGGATTTATTCAGGTAAAGTTAAAAAAAAGCGGGCCACGTTTCCGCAGCCCGCTTCTATTGATTTTTTAGTGATTATTCGATGATCAGCTTGCCGGTGCGCAACACTGATGCGTCTTCCATACGGATCGTGTAGAAATAGATGCCATGGGGCAATTCACGTACATCCAATTCCTCACCCGTATGAATACGGGCGCTGCGGTACACTTCGCGACCTGCCGCGTCTGTCAAACTCAACACGAATTCCTCCGACGATTTGCCCGACAACCGGATCACACCTCGGCTAGGGTTCGGCACTACCGTCACGAACGGACGTGTCGTGATCGTTTGAATACCCGATGTGTTCGTCACGATCACCGTCTGGTAGGTCGTATCCGAGAAGCAACCCGCATACGATTCCGCGATCAGCATCACGTTGTACGTGCCCGGCTGTGCGTAGTAGTGAAGGGTATCGAACGTCGAATAACCGGATGTGCCGTCACCGAAATCCCAGAACACACGGCTGTAATCCGTGGAACGGTTATCCAAATATACCGTGGTGCCGGTGTCCGGGAACGCCTGAAACAACGCTACCGGTTGACCAATGATGCGAAGGGTCACCGGAACCGTTGTCGTTTGGGCTGGCGTGCCGTTATCCGTTCCGGAGAACTGGATCGTATGATATCCCAAGTTGTTGTTGGTCGCTGTAACAAACACCGAGGCGTTGGCGATGATGCCTTGCGTCTGGCTCAGGATCGTCGCATCCTGTGTGTTGTTCAGGTTCACACTGGCTTGCGTCAGCTGGTTGGTCTCCGGAGAAACAAAGTCAGCATTCAAAGTGATGGTGTCTCCAAGGCAAAGCACCACCGTATCACACGTAGAGAGCGAACTCACGATGGGAGAGACATTGAACGAGCTGATGCACGTGTTGAACAAGAACGACTGATTATCCAAAAAATCAACACCGTCATAGGCTCCGGAAGGACCGTCGTACGCATTGCCCGGCTGGTCGAAGCGACCGATTTGGATGAAGTTGGTACCATTACCTTGGTTCACACCCACCGTTGCAGGTGTACCGCCGAAACCGCCGACACCCTGAGAAGCACTACCGGTGGTCCACTCCATATCCTTATAGCAGAAAGAGACGTTATATCCCATGGGCAGCAAAGGGTCCATGCCATCGGTAAGGATCAGCTGGAACGCATTGCGTTTATCATCCTGGGTATTGAAATAGCCCACCGAATCCCATTGGATGATCAAGTGGGTGTTAGTCAATTGGTAATAAATCAATCCGCTCAAGGCTCCCCGTGTGTCCACGTCAGCCCAGAACGGAGCGATCATGACGTAATTGGAATTGGGAAACGAGTCGGAACTGAATGTGCCGTAAGAAGTACCAAAGGAGATATTGCCGTTGTTGTTGATGAACAGCTTACGAAGGTATTGCCCGTAGAAACAGAACGGAGAAACCAGGGTGATCGTATCCGTCGAACAATCGTCGTTACGGTATTCGATAGTGTCAACCAGGGTGCCACAATTTTGAAAGGGCACGACCGGCCAACCGTTATCCCGGGGAATCCAGCAGTTGCAATTGGAAATAGTCCGGTAGGATTCGTTCTGAGAAACGATGACCGAAGAATGAGAATCGCTGTTGCGCACCACATTGATCGGAACTTTTCCGTCAGGTAATGGCTGAGATGGCGCAACCGCTTGTGCCACGGCAGCTGATACTGACTGGATGATGATCCAGCATAGAAGTAGTGATTTTTTCATGATAGTGGTGTTGTTAGCCGTAAAAGGTACAGCGTCAAATGTACTAAAAAAGGCTATCAGAGGTTTTGTTTGCAGGGCACGTACACCTACCGGAATAAAAAAAGCGGGCCACGTTTCCGCAACCCGCTTCTATTGATTTTTTGATCCTTATTCGATGATCAGTTTGCCGGCATGCAATACCGAGGCGTCTTCCATACGGATCGTGTAGAAATAGATGCCATGGGGCAATTCACGTACAT